>JBBQIO010000194.1:0-6849 GCA_038325015.1 Polyangia bacterium | reverse complement strand
TCGACGACATCGTCGACGGCATCGTCGCTTCGCTCGATCGCTGCCAGCCGGGCGCGCACCGCGTGTACAACCTCGGCGGCTCGCGCACCACATCGCTCGCAGAGTTGGTCGCGATGCTGGAAACAGGCCTGGGAAAAAAGGCGCTCCTCGATCGCCAGCCGGATCAGCCGGGCGACGTTCCGATCACATTCGCCGATGTGCGCCGCGCAGAAGAGGAGCTCGACTATCGTCCGCGCGTCCCGATCACGGACGGCATTCCGCGATTCTGCCGTTGGCTGATCACCGAGACAGCCGCACCGTGGGCCAACCTGCCAGAGTAGTCGTCGGATTCGGCAGGATCAGTCGTCGATCGACGGCACCATCTGCGTCGGCTCGTCTCGGCGTCGCTGCCGCTCCGGCGTGATGACGTCGCGAATGCCGCACAGAATCAGCGTCAGATCGTCGATCTGCGGTGCATCGCCGACGTGCGTTCGCACCGCCTCCTGAATACGCGCGGCGACATGCTGCGTCTGCGCCGAGCCCGCAGTTACCGCGTCCATCATGCGCGTCTGACCGAACTGCTCCCCCTGCGCGTTGGTCGCCTCCAGCACGCCGTCGGTGCACAGGATGAGCGAGTCGCCGGGGTCGAGCGAAAACTTCACCTGATCGTATTCGGCGTCATCGAAGATGCCGATCGCAGTTCCGACGGGATGGTCGATCGACTCGACCTTGCCCTCGGCCCGCCTACGAATCAGCGGCGGCACGTGGCCAGCATTGGCCAGGGTCGCCTCGCGCGTGTGAATGTCGAGGGTCAGATAGACGCAGGTCACGAAGGTCTCGTGCTGTCGTCGCTCGAGAACGATGCGATTGACATGCTCCAGCGCGCGTGCCGGATCGGCGACTGCGGCCGCGGCGAGTCGCAAGTCGGATGAGATGCGCGCCATCAGGAGCGCCGCAGAGACGCCCTTGCCCGCCACGTCACCAACGAACATGCCGATGCGATCGTAGCTCAACCAGAATACGTCGTAGAAGTCGCCGCCGACGGAGAACGCGGGCCGGTATTCGGTCACGAACTCGATCCCTTCGACGGCCGGCAGGTTGCGCGGCAAGAAGCTTTTTTGAATCTGCTCGGCCAAGAGCAGGTCCTGTTGGATGCGCTGCTGCTTGAGCGACTCTTGATGGAGGCGCGCGTTCTGCATCACCACAGCGGCCTGCGCGGCGACGCCGGTCAGAAGGTCGAGGTCGGCCTGCGAGAACAGCACATCGTCGTCACCGGCGCGCACGTGAATCACGCCGTGAACGAACAGTCGATGGATCATCGGCGCGTGCATGCTGACGCCGCGCCCCGCCGTGAGCGAAGCGCCGGCGCCGAGTGGTGACGACAAGACCGACCGCCCTTTGCGCACGACCTCGTCGTGAAACTGGCCGGGCAGGGTCCCGACGTGAATCAACTTGTCGTCGCGACGCAGGACCTTGCGCGGGTGCACGCGGTCGGCCTCGCCCTCTTTGCGGGCCTGCTTTTCGCGCAAATAGATGGTGACGGTCTCGGCGTTGGCAAAAATCTCGAACAGGCTCTTGCCAATTCGGTCGAGCAGCTCGTCTTGATCGAGCGTCGCCGAGATGGCGTGCATAAAGGAGTACAGCGTGCGCAGCTTGCGCTCGGCGTCTTCGAGCTGCCGGAGACCGCCACCGGGCGCGCCCTCGCGAACCAGGGTTGCGTCGAGCGATCCGGTGATCTTGGCCGGCGCTTCGACGCCGACGAGCGTCAGCACCTCGACGAATTTGGACGGCGGCTTACTCTGTGTCGTGGCCACCTGCTGCGCGCCATCGTCATCGAAGCGAAAGCGAAACGGGCCGAAGCGCAGGATGTCGTTCGGCTGCAGCCGTTGCCGCTTGACCTGCACGTCGTTGACGAACGTGCCGTTGGCGCTGTTCAGGTCGTACGCAACGTGGCCGCCGGCTTCGGGCGAAATCTTGCCGTGCTGGCGCGAGATGCGCGTGTCGTCGAGGACGACATGGTTGTACGGGCCGCGGCCTACCAGGCAGGGCGTGTCGAGAGTGAAGCGACGACCCCCGAGCTCACCGTCGAGGCCGACTAACCAGGCGGCCATGAGCCGCGCGCGAAAAGCATTGCCGGCGAGTCTACTACAGACGGAAGCGGTAACCGACGCCGCGCACCGTCTCCAGATGATGAGGCTCGTCGGGGTTTGCCTCGATCTTGCCGCGCAGCCGCGCGACGAAGTTGTCGACCGTTCGCACCGTGCCGAAGTGGTCCGGCCCCCAGACTTGCTGCATGAGCTGCTCGCGCGTATAGGCGACGCCCGGATGAGCGAGAAAAAAACGCAGCAGGTCGAACTCGCGCGCCGTCGACTCGACTTCGGTCCCGCCGACCAGAATGCGCCGCCCCTCGACGTCGATGCGCACGTCGCCAAAGGCCTCGGGCTCTTCGGTCGAACGCCTTCTGCGTCGACGCAGCGCCGCCCGCACGCGCGCATGCAGCTCGGCCACGCCGAACGGCTTGACCACGTAGTCGTCGGCACCGAGCGACAGAGCGAGAACCTTGTCGCCCTCTTCGCCTTTGGCCGACAGCACCAAGATCGGCGTATCGGGGTCCTCGGCACGGAGCTGACGGATGACGTCGATACCGCTCATCTTCGGCAGCATCAAGTCGAGCAAGATCACGTCGGGGCGATGGGTGCGCGCCAGCCGAACCGCCTCCTCGCCGTCGCGCGCCGCGACCGTCCGAAAGCCCTCCAGGCTGAGGTTCATCTGCAGCCCGCGCAAGATCGCCGGCTCGTCCTCGACGATCAGAATGGTCTCGGACATCAGCTTCTCGTCACGGCGGGAGGCGGGACGGCAGGCAACCCGATGCGAAACACCGCGCCTTTGCCCAGCTCGCTCTCGACGGAAACGCGGCCGTGGTGCGCGCGCACGATGTGATTGACGATCGACAGCCCGAGCCCGGTGCCGGCGACATGCGGGTTGGCCGGGTCGACGACGCGATAGAATTTTTCGAAGATCATCCCCTGGTCTTGGCGCGCGATGCCCGGCCCGTTGTCGGCGATTGAAATGACCAGCTCCTTGTCGACCAACCCACAGCGCACTCGGATCTCTTTTTTGCCGGACTGAAATCGCTGCGCATTGTGGAGCAGGTTAAGCAGCGCCTCGGTCATCGCGGCGACGTCGACGTCGAGCAGGATGTCGCTCGCGTTGTCAGCGACCTCGACGTCGAGCTGCGTCGTTGCGGTCAGTTCGGCGAGCCGCAGCTGCGACGCGAATACGTCCATCGCGCCCTGAACCAGCTTGGCGGCCGAGATGCGGGTGGTCGCGTAGGTGCGTCGTCCGGCCTCCATGCCGGCCCATTCGAGAAGTCGCTCCACGAGCCGGGTCAGCCGCCCGGTCTCCGACGACAACAGGTCGAGGCATTCGGCGATCTGCTTGGGATCGGTCATGCGTCCGTCCTGCAGCGTTTCGACGAACATGGCGATGCTGGTCAAGGGCGTGCGCAGGTCGTGGCTGACGCGCTGCACGAACTCGGTCTGCAGGCGGGCCAGCGAGGTCGAACGCCGGACGTACAGGAACGTCGCGGTAATGCCGGCAATCAAGGTCGCGGCCAAGGAGAGCGTCAACGTGCCGAAGACGATGTCGTGCGCGCGATGGCCGAACACCAGGATCAAGATGCCGACGGTGATCAAGAGCGCGCCGGGCAGGATTGCGAAGCACAGGATGAGCATTGCCGCGAGCCGCACGGTCTGCGTATAGCCGTCAGCGACGGGGCGCGGAGCTGAGCGCGTGGTCGCCGGCGCGACTATCGCAAGGGGCGCGCCGTTCGTCGTGGTCTCCACCTGGGTACGATGATCAATCCGCACCAGCCGCGCAAGGGAGGGTCGAACTAGGACTAACGAAGAGCCAGGGTCCCTCCCACCCAATCGGCGGACTGCCAGCGGCGGAAGCTCGGAAAGTTGGTCAGCGTCGAGGCCTCTTTTTCCACGGCCAGCGAGCTTGCGTTCAGAATTTGAAAGCGGCGACGTATGGCCGGCGGCGCGTCGGGGTCGGCGGGGTTGGCCAGCGTGCTTTCGCGCACGACCAAAAGGTGCGCGCTGTCGGGCGACCAGCCGGCAAGCTCGACGTAGCCGATGTCGGGGTCGGCAGCGCTCGGCGGTAGCACTTGCGCCGTCCACTCGAACGTTTCGGCGATCGGCGTCGGCATCGAATGGGGCATCGGCTGAGCGCTGCGCTGCAACAGAACCAGCTCGGACCAGCTCGGCAGAGTCTGCACGACGACGCCGACGGTGTTGCCCGAAGGCGCGATCCGCACAGACGAGGGCCACACCACGCCGAAGGTGCAGTGGCGCAGCTCTTCGGTGTGCGGCGCGTGCACGACGATGCAGGTCTGGCCCGGCGTGCCTGGCTCCAACGTCACTTTGGTCGAACGCTCGCTCGACCGACGCGGCAGCTCCGCGGCCCAGCGCACCGCCGCGACGCGCACGCTCGCCTCTTGCCAAGCGGTATCGAGTTCGTCCGACAGCTGCGGCCGCTCGGCTCCGACGCTGGCCACCAACTTGACGGCTTCGTCGCTGGCCGCCGCGGCCTCCGGCTCGCGCCCGTGACGTGCCTCCGCATATGCTAGCTGCGCCAGCACCTCGGCGCGGCGAATGCGCAGGGCGGCGCGCGACTCGGTGCTGTGCGCAGTCTTGAGCGCGTCGGCGATGACGCCGCCCTGCCAGCGAACCAGAGCGTCGCGCTCGCTTTCCAGTCGCGCCGGATCGACGCAGGTCGGGTCGGTCAGCGACAGCGCGGCTTGCGCGATGCGGTCCCCTGGCGTTTTTTGCTGCGTCGCAGCATCGAGCGCCAGCGCGCGGCGATCGGCCTCCCCGTCGTAGCACAGGCGCGTTCGGCCTCCCTTCTCGAAGCTGTGGAAGTGGACGCCGTAGCTTTCGGCGACTTCGAGGTATGCCGGCGTCGCTGCGCCGTGCTGTCCGCCCAGTGACGCGCGCCGCCCGAGTCTTTCGGCGATCGATCCCAGCGCGGCGAACAGATCGGCGTCGATCCGATTGGCCGGTGCGACCCGCAGATAGAGCGCGACATATCCGATGCCGAGCGATTCGTGGCCCGGACCGTCGCGCAAAAAGTCGATCACCGAGCGCAGTGCCGGCGCGCTCGTCTCATCGAGCGGATAGCTGCGAATCTGCGTCGCCCGCACGTAGCCTGGCCGCTCGCGACGATGATCGTAGACCTGAACGAAGCCCTGCCGCTCGCCGCGCACCTCCAACCAGTCCCCCTCCCATAGGACGGCTTGCCGCGGTGCGGTGTCGTGCGGCGCCGCGCGCAGCGCCGTCTGGTTGTCGACGACCAATGCCACGGTGTGGGCCAACGGCAGGGCGAACAGCACGACTATTCTCCGCCTTCAGAAGGCGTCGAGCTCGACGTGTCCGCGCTCTTGTCGGTGACCGGCGTCGCCGCCCGCGCCATCGCCTGTTGGCCGAGCAGCCCACCGGCAAAGAAGCCGCCCGCTTGCGGCGGCGCGATGATCACCTGGATTTTGTCCGACAGTTTGTCGGCCAGGGTCTTTTGGATGAGCAGCGGATTCTTCGAGATGAGCACCGCGTCGCGCTCCATCTGCGCCGACTGCGCGCGCCCCGTCTGGTCGATGCGGTAGGCCTCGGCCTCGGCCAGCTTGCGCCGTGAGTCGGCCTCGCCGCCGGCCTCGATACGCCGCGCCTGCGCTTCACCCTCGGCCAGCGTGAGGCGCGTGATTTTGGCGGCTTCGGCCTCCAGGCGCTTTTGCTCGATCTCCTTTTGCTTGAACGGCAGGACGTGCTGCATCGCCTCCTCGCGCGACTTGGCGGCGATGATCTCCTCCATGCCCGAGGCCTCGGCGGCCTTCTCGCGGCGCACCTTGTCGGCCTGACCGACGAGCCCGCTCTCGAGCACCTGCTTTTCTTTGAGCTCCAGCGTGTAGCGCATTTTCTCGGCGGCCAGCTCTTCGTTCAAGAGCGCGTCCATGCCGGTGCGGTACTGCGCCGGCAGATCCACGTTGCCGATGGACACCGAGCGAACGACGATACCGTCGGCCAAAAGCACCGGCCTCAGCTGCTCTTCGACGCTGTGCTGGATTTCCCCGCGCTTGGTGGAAAATATTTCACGGACCGTGCGCTGCGCCAGCTCACGGTGCAGGATGCCGTCGACGGTGGGCTCAACCAGCTCGCGCCCGATTTCGGATGGCGCCACCTCCTCGGCGACGGCCGCAATGCGGCTTGGATCGAGCGCGTAGCGGACCGCAACCTCGACGCCTATCGACAGCCCCTCGACAGTCTGAAACGGCGCTTCGCCATCGGCGCGCGCCGAGCGCGTCGGCCGATAGAACTGATCGCGCAGCGGAAAGCGTCGCAGGTCATGAACCGCCGGCAGCACCAGCGCCCAGCCCTCGCCGATCCGGCCGACATGTCCGGTCAGCCGGTTGGTGCGCACGCCGACTTCGCCGGGCGCTATGGTGCGAATCGGCTGCGTCGTCCACACGCCGACGCCGACCGCAACGACGGTGAGCAGCGCCAAGACGCGTCGCCCGCGTTCGCTCGACACCATCTCAATCACGCCGAGCAGCGCGGCCCACGCCGTCGCCCGTCCGAGATACGCCCCCCGTTTGATGAACCCTTTGAGAGCCGACGCAATCGCCCTGCACCTGTTCATGTTTCCGCGCCTCCTTTGGCGAAGGACGTTTGGTGCAGCGCGCGCGCCATGCGAAAAAGCGCCAGCTGGCGCAGCGTCGAGCAGCGCCGTGTCAAGAGCGCCACGCCATCTGCGTCCAGCCCGACACGGTTCTCGGGAACTCGTAAGTCGAAAGTCGTAAGTCGCGCCACTCGTGTCACC
>JBBQIO010000193.1:0-6854 GCA_038325015.1 Polyangia bacterium | reverse complement strand
CGCGTGAGGTTGCCGAGGTCTACAAAGAGGCGCGATTGAAAAATCCTTTTGCCAGCCCGCTGCTCGCCGGGCCGGTCGACGTCTACGTCGAGGGCAGCCTGCTCTTGACCAGCGCCACCGAGCGCATCGATGTGGGTGGCGAGATGACCGTCGGCCTCGGCGTCGAGGACGGCGTACGCATCGCCCGCAACGCGCGCGTCGACGAGAGTACGGCCGGCCTCTTGGGTGGCGGAATCGTCGTCGACAGCGAGATCACGATCGACGTCACCTCGTCGCTGGCCAAGTCGATCGAGCTGGAGGTGATCGATCGCATTCCGGTCAGCGATGCCGATGGGCTCGACATCGAGCTGGTCTCGTCGAAGCCGGCCGCCGCCGACTACGACCAGGCGGATCGCGGCGCTCCGATTCGCAAGGGGCTGCGCTGGTCGTTACCCGTACCCGCTTCGGCGAAGAGCAAGATCGTGTTCCGTTACAAGCTCAGTTTTTCGGGCAAGAGCGAGATCGTCGGAGGCAATCGCCGTGAGTGAGAGCGAGCTCTTGAGGGTCGTCCTCTTCGAAGATCGCGCCCAGGTGTCGCGGCGTGTCCGCGTCAAAGTCGCGGCCGGCACGCAGACCGTGGTCATCGAGCGGTTGGCGCTTACCGTCGACGATGCCAGCCTGGTCGCCAATGTCGTCGAGCCGTCCGGGGATGGCACCAGAGTGCTCGGCGCGCGCGTTCACCGGCGCACCCGCAACTTGCCGGTGGCCAGCGGACAGGAGATCGCGGCGATCGAAAAAGAGGGCGAGGCAGCGCGCATCCGCCGCGCCGAAGCGGAGCGCGCGGTCTCACGCGCCCAGGCCGACGAGACGCGCCTGGCCGGCTTGCTTGCCAGCTGGGCGACCTCGTTGCAGCGAGTGCCACGCGGCGGGGAGGTGGAGATCGACAAGTGGCGCGCGGCGTACGGGGCGATCGATGCAGCGCTGTTGCGCGCGCTCGACGCTGGTGTGGTTGCGGCCGAGGCCCTAGAAGCGGCGCGGCTCGATGCCGAGCGCGTCGAACGCCGACTCGCACAGGGGCGTGCGCTGATGCCGCGCTACGAGGCGGCGGCCGAAGTGCAAGTCGAAGCCAAGAGCGAGAGCGAGCTGGTGATCGACGTCGACTATCGGACTCCGCTGGCGCTGTGGCGGCCCGAGCACACCGCGCGGTTGGTCGCGCGCGAAGACGGCATCGGCTGGGATCTGGTGATCAAGACCATGGCCACGGTCTGGCAGCACACGGGCGAGATCTGGAGCGACGTCGCCTGCCGGTTCTCAACCGCGCGTCCGGCTCAGGCCGCGACGCCGCCGCTCCTGTCCGACGACACCATCCGCCTGCAAAAGAAACAGGACCGCTCGATCACCATCGAGGCGCGCGAGCAAACCATTGCCTCGTCTGGCCTCGACCGCGGCATCCGGGCGGTCGACGAGATGCCCGGGGTCGAGGACGGCGGCGAGCCACTGGCGTTCGACGCGCCCCACCCCGTGACCATCGTCAGCGACGGCCAGCCGTTTCGTGTCGAGGTGGCTGAGCGGCGCATGCCCTGCGAGGTCGACGTCGTGCTCTATCCCGAGCGCGGTGAGGCGGCCCACGTACGCGCCACCGCGACGTTGACCGGCGCTGCGCCGCTGTTGGCCGGGCCGGTGTTGCTGGCGCGCGGCGGATCGATCGTCGGACGCGGCAAGACCGCATTCGTGGCCGCGGGCGAGCCGTTCGAGCTCGGCTTCGGCGTCGACGACGGTGTGCGCGTGCGCCGCCGACTCGACGAGGAGCGCGACACCACGCCAATCCTCGGCACGCAAAAGATCAAGCGGACGGTGAAGCTCTATCTCTCCAACCTCGGCGGCCAGCCTCGGCAGCTGCTCGTCGTCGAGCGCGTGCCGGTTAGCGAGATCGCCGATCTGTCGATCTCGGTCGTCGACCCGGGCGGCGCTGAGCTCGACGACGACGGCTTCGCGCGATTCACCGTCGACCTGCCGGCTAACGGCACGCGCGAGCTAAGTCTGGTCTACAAGATCGAAGCCGGCGCCAAAGTGCATTTGCCGTTCTGACGCCCAACAGATCAGACCGAGCGCGTCGGGCCCTTAGCGATCGGCTTTCAGGACTTTCGGCGTGAGCGTGCTCCCGGCGAGAGGCGCGGGGCCTGGCGTTGGGCCAGCCGGCTCGGCGTGGAGGTAGCCCAAGCGGTGCAGATCGTTGATGCGCTGGCGGAGCGCGTTCACGAAGCTTCCCGCCGAGCGCCGCACGCCGCGATTGACCGCCGAGCGCGGGGCCAATCCGTCGGGCTGTGCCACCAGCTCGTAGGTTACCGCCGAGCGGCCCGGCGCAAAGGGCTCGATGTAGAGCGAGCCCAGATAGCGCTTCATGTTGCCGCGCAGCAATTGAAACTGCACCCGATAAATGCTGCCGGGAAGTCGCTCGTGGTTGTAGCGCGCAATGACCGCCGAGCGGCCCGCGGGCCACGGTAGCTCGGCGGTGATCTCGACTATGGCATGGTCGCGGTCGCCTTCAACGATGCGCGAGCCCTGCACGCGCGGCATGAAGTCCTGGTATTTGGCGTAGTCGGTCGCGACGCGAAAGACCTCTTCGGTGGTGGCATCGAAGACGCCGATCGCTTTGCCGCGGTCGATGCCGCCGGTGAAGGGGTCGCTGAACACCAGCACGTTGTAGGCGCCGAGCTGGTTCAGGTGCGCCTGATCGAGGGTCGGCCGTGCGCTGGCGGACGACGAAAATACGCCGGTCAGCAAGAGCGCGGCGAACCCCGGATAGGCGCGAATCATCGAGGTTCACGCTAGCAGCCTTCGTTGCTTCGATCAACGAATGGATCGCGACCCAGCGACGCATTTTCCGTCGGAAAACCGGTGACCAGTGGCACAGTGGCCGACATGAGCGCGTGCGACTTCGAGGCCCTCGCGACCGCCTTTGCGGGGTTGGCGGCGAGCGGCGTAAACGAAGCCAACGTCGCGCGTTGGTTTGGCGTGCCGTTGATCAGTGACATCCGCCACGTGAGGTCGACGGCCCGGCCGAGCGCGCGGCAAGGGCCGGGCGCGTGGATCGCACTGCTCGTCGGCGGCGAGTCGATGGTTGACACAGCTCTGCGCGCGCCGGCCAGCTGCCTTGATGCGCTGCGTGCGCACGGATTGGTCGGCGACACCGACGCAGGTCGGGGCATGCAGCGCGCGAATTTCGCCTTCGTGCCGGTCGGCGGCGTGTGGGTCGTCGCGGATCGGTTCGACGCGATCGATAACGCCGAGCGCGGCGTCGACACCGTGATGCCGCCGGATCTGTCGGCGCTCCAGCTCGTGCACGCGCTGCCGCGGTTCGACGATGGAAGCGCGATGCTCGACATTGGCTGCGGGTCAGGAGCGCTGGCGCTGACCGCGGCCCGGCGCGGCGCACGAGTGCGTGCCAGCGACGTCGACCCGCGCGCGCTCGAGCTCGGCAAATTGGGTGCGCGCATCAATCGCGTCGAGATCGAATGGGTGCACGCCAGCCTGCTCGACCGAGCGCCGCGCGAGCAGGCGCTGGTGGTGTTCAACTCGCCGCTGTGCCGCGCACCGCTGGCGGGCGCCGATCCCGCCGAGGAGACCAGCTACTACCGAGCTCCCAAAGGCGAACTGGACGGGACGGCGCTCGCGCTCCGCTTCATCCGGCTTCTGCCGGATCACATGATGTCGCCGCCAGCGGGCGAGGCGCTGATGCAGGTGCAGCTGGTGCCCGAGGTGCTCGCCGAACTGAACGAGCTGAGCGCGCGGCGTGCAGTGCTCTGCGTGCTGTTTGCCGACGCACCCGACGGGACTCCGCATGCGCTGGTGTGGATTCGGGCCGGCGCCGGGCTGCGCCGTTTGCGTGTTCCGCTGTCGCCGGTGTGCCGCCATCTGGAGCGGGCGCAGCTCGAAGCTTTGGCGCGCTCCGGTTTGCGCGTCGCTAAGCCCGAGCCACTCGGCGACGACGAGACCTGCGTTCCTGCCAGTTGGCTCGAGCTGCGACAGAGCCGTCAGCTCGCGGTCGCGGGGGCCATCCCCTGGCGGGACACGCGCTTCGGCGTCACGTCGATCGACGACGCGACGCTCATGCTGATCGAACGTCTCGACGGGAAATCGCTGGGCGAGCTCGGCGTCGACCGCACCGACCGGGAGCACCTGCGCACGCTCGCTGAGCGCGGCTTGGTCATCCTGTGTTGAACCGGGTGCGCGTCAAATGCTGCCGTCGTCCGGGTGTTGCGGCGCCGCTGCGCTTTTCAGATGTTCGTGCGAACGCAGCACCGGTGTGCTCGGCGCGTCGCCGCGATTGAGATAGTAGCTGGCCATGTCGAACTCGAAGAAGCCGAGCATGTCGCTGGCGATGACCTCTTGCCACAGCCGCTTGGCCTCGTCGCGATGGCCGCTGGCCGCCGCGCGCATCGCCCGGTAAAACGCGCACTCCGCCTTGTGCGCCGTCGTGTCGGCCTGCGCGACCAGCTGTGCGTCGGTCTGCCGTCCCGTGGCCCAGCGCGCTAGCTCGTCGGGCCACTTGCCGCCGTCGAGCCCCTGCAGATAGGCCCGCGCCAACGGATCCTCGGGCTGCCCCGCGCGTCGCAGCAAATCGAGGATCCACAGCGAGCAATAGGTCTTCATATAGTCGGTGACCTCGGCTCGGCCCAGCGCGCGATGGTAGGCGTCGAGCGCCTCGTCGAGCTCGCCGCGGGGCACCAAAAAGGCGATCGCGTCAGCATAGGTGGACTCGCGATCCGGATCGGCGTCGATCGCGCGCTCGAACGCCTCGAGCGACGCGTCACGCTCACCGAGCGCATAAAACAGCTTGGCGCGTTCGGTCTGGGCCTCGGCGGCAATGTCTGGATTGAGCGGCATTCCGCCGAGCACGCCCCAGTCGGTGAGGGCGCTTTTGCGCGTGTCGCTTCCGGCGCGGGTCTCGCCGATGGCGTCGAACGCGTCGGCCTGCAGGCGGCGCAGCTTGGCGCGCCAAAACAGCTGCTCCGGCCGATCCTCCTTGGGCAGGTTGATCGCGCGTTCGAGCATCGTGGCCGCGCTGCGCGGGTCGCCCTTTTTGAGCGCGATCTGCGCTTCGATTTCGAGCGCTGGAGCCGAGGCCTCGAGCGCCAGCGACTTGTCGAGGTAGCGCCGCGCTTCGGCCAGCCGCCCCGCGTTGTAGTAGCCGCGACCGACTTCGAACAGCGCGCCCGCCATGGTCGGATGGAGCGCGTGGCCGAGCTTTTTTGCGGCGTCGGTGTGAAACTGATCGAGCCGTCCGAGCTCTCGATCGAGAGCCGTCAGATCCACGTTGGGATCCGCGACCTGCTCGGCCAGGCGCGCCTGATAGACCACGGCCAGCGCCTCCCAGACTTCGGCGCGGCTGGGATCGAGATGGAGCGCCTCGGCGAACTCCCGGGCCGAGAGCGCCAGGCGGCGCATTCCGAGCGCTAGCTTGCCGGCGCATACGCGCGGTTCGCTGGCCGTCGGGAAGCGGTTGGCGGCGTCCAGGCAAACGCGCGCCGCGACATCTTCGTCGCCGTGACCGGGCTGCGCCAAGAGCGTCGCCACCGCGATCGCGTCCGACGGTTGCGCGTTGGGGGCGGCCAGCCGGGTCACGAGCGCTTCGATCTGCGCGACGTCGCCAGCCATCGGCAGCTTGGCCAGGGCGACGATGGCATCGCCCGGCTCGGACGTGCGCAAATAAAGACGCATGAGATCGTAGGCCGCGGGGCGCGCGCCGGCGGACAGCAGGGCCTGCAGGTCGCCGTTGCCGTGCACGCGCCGACCCATCGACGGACCGCCGGGACGGGCCACGTATTCACGCGACAGCCGCTCGGCCACCTGCGTCGACGGCCAGGCGCGTACCACCGCTTCGAGATCCTCGATCAGGCGGTCGCGCCCTTCGGGGTCGGGCGTGTTGCCGCCGCCGCCCACGAGCCAGTCGGCGAGCTGACGCATGCGCGCCGCGGCCGCGGTCGCCGCGGCGCTCTTGGGATCGTTGGCCACCTGCACCGCCAGAAGGACGAGCGTCTCTTGATGCGCGCCGCGTTGACGGAAGCCGCGCTCGAGCTCGGCCGCGGCTTGAGCCAGCGCCGAGGCGTCGATCCCGTGCCGCAGCTCGGTGGGGTCGAACAGCACCAGCGCCGCCTTGAAGGCCTCGTAGGCCTCGTCGAGGTGGCCCGCCGTGCGCAGCTGCGACACGTGCGCCAAAACGTAGTCGAGAATCGCCCGCCGCGTCGCCGGGCGCTGCGGCGCGTCGAGCGGCAGGGCAAAGAAGTCGTCGCGCACCGAGGCCAGCTCCTCATCCGACGCGATCGGTCGGAGGGCCGTGCCGGCCTGGGTCGCGTGCGTCGATGGGGTTGACGGAGCGTGGGCACAGGCGACGAACAAGGTGACCAACGCGACGGCACATAGTCCGCCGGAGGGCGGGCGCGCGGCAGCGGGAAGATTTGGCAGGGAAGACATCTAAAAAGTCTAGCGCGCCTCGCGTGCCGATGTGGCCAGATAAGAGCCCAATTCGGCAGGCGGAAACTTCGCTGGCCGGGGATCTCGTCGGAGAATGTGCAACGTGACCATCGTCGTTCAAAAATATGGTGGCAGCTCGGTCGCCGATCCAGAGCGCCTCGGCAAGGTCGCCGACCGTGTCGCCGCCACGGTGCGCTCGGGCAAGCGCGTGGTGGTCGTCGTGTCGGCCATGGGCAAAACCACGGATGAGCTGATCGCGCTGGCCAAGCAGATGACCGCTGCGCCGCCGCGCCGCGAGCTCGACATGCTGGTCTCGACGGGCGAGCGCATCTCGATGGCGCTCTTGGCGATGGCCCTCGAAGCCCGCGGTATCGACGCCATCTCGTTCACCGGGTCGCAGT
>JBBQIO010000192.1:0-6857 GCA_038325015.1 Polyangia bacterium | reverse complement strand
TGCCGGGCAGCGGGCGAATGCTCTTGGTCAAAAGCCGCAGCGTCGTGGCCTTGAGCGCGCGCTTGCCTTTGCGCGTGCGGAAGAGCGCGCCCTTGGCGCCGACGATGTCGCCCAAATCCAGCGTCTTGGCGGCGGCGAACGCCTCGACCAGGTCGGCCTTGACGTAGAGCTGCACCATCTGCCCCTCGTCGCCGCGCAAAAACAAAAAGCGCGCCTTGCCCATCTCGTTGACCTGCACCAGGCGCCCAGCGACGGCAAACTGCGCCGCGTCCGATGCGATGCCGCTCTCTTCAGGGAAGGTCTCGACTAACGTCGGCAGATCTTTGATGCGATGGCTGACGCGAAAATCGTTGGCGTAGGGATTCGTTCCGGCCTCGGACAGCGCCTTGGCGGTGGCCAGTCGGGCGTGCATCTGGCCGGCCTCGTCCGAGGCGTCGGTGGTCACGTTCGAGGCAGCGGGAGTCGGCTCAGTCATGGTCTTGCGCCTGGATCAGATACTGGTGGATGAATTGATCGATGTCGCCGTCGAGCACCGCGTCGACGTTGCCGACTTTGAGGTCAGTGCGGTGGTCGGTGACCAGCCGGTAGGGCGCGAGCACGTACGAGCGAATCTGCGAGCCCCACTCGATGGCCTTTTTCTGCGCGTGCACGTCACCCATCTTGGCGGCCTTCTCGCGCTCCTCTTTTTCGTACAGCTTGGCGCGCAGCATCTTCATGGCCGACGACTTGTTCTTGTGCTGCGAGCGCTCCGACTGGCAGCCCACGACGATCCCCGACGGATGGTGAATGATGCGCACCGCCGACTCGGTCTTGTTGACGTGCTGCCCGCCGGCGCCGCCAGAGCGGAAGGTCTGGATCTCCAGGTCTTCGTCGCGGATCTCGATCTGGATCGACTCGTCGAGGTCGGGATAGACGAACACCGCGGAAAAGCCAGTCTGGCGCCGCGCATTGCCGTCGAACGGCGAGATGCGCACCAGGCGGTGCACACCGTTCTCCGCGTGCAGATAACCGAACGCCCAGTCGCCCGCGACGACGAACGAGACGCTCTTGATGCCCGCCTCTTCGCCGGCCTGCTGATCGAGAATCTCGACCGAATAGCCGTGCCGCTCGCACCAGCGCAGGTACATGCGCAGCAGCATTTCGGTCCAATCCTGCGCGTCGACGCCGCCGGCGCCCGCGTTGATCGAAACCAGCGCGTGCTGTTTGTCGTTCGGCCCCGACAGCATACGGGCGAATTCCATCTCGCCGATGCCGCGCTCGACCTCGAGCGTGGCGACGTCGGCCTCTTTGGCCGAGGCTTCGTCCTTGGCCTCTTCGGCGAGCTCGAGCAGCACCTCGGCGTCGTCGAGCTGACTGCGCTGCTTCTTCCAGGCCGCCGCAATGTTGCGGCGTTCGGCCTGCTCCTTCAGTAGGCCCTGCGCGCGCATCTGATCGTTCCAGAAATCGGGGGCCGAGGCGAGCTGATCGATGGCCTCTACGCGAGCGATTGCACCATCGACGTCAAAGATGCCCCCGAAGGCTGTCGAGCTTGCCTCCGAGGGTCGCGATCCGTTCCTTGGTGGGCTTGGTATCCATGGCGACCCGTCTTTTAGCAACCGACGGATCGAAAGTCGATACAGCGAACGGCGAAAGTCGAAAGTAAAAGCAGTGTCAGTTCACGACGCGTCGCAAGGAGACCATGGTCCCGGGCTTGAACTCAATCGGATAACGGCCCGAAAAGCAGGCGTCGCAATAGGCCGCGCCGGGAAGCTGCTTGCCCGGAGGACCGCCGCCCGCCGCCGCCACTGCGGCCATCATGCCGTCGCGCGACAGATAGCCGAGCGAGTCGGAGGTGATGTAGCGGCCGATCTCCTCGGGCGTGTGCGACGACGCAATCAGCTCCGAGCGGGTCGGCGTGTCGATGCCGTAAAAGCACGGATGCGTCGTAGGCGGTGACGAGATGCGCACGTGCACCTCGCGCGCCCCGGCGTTGCGGATCATCTTGACGATTTTGCGCGATGTCGTTCCGCGCACGATCGAATCGTCGACGATAACCACGCGCTTGCCGTGGATGACCTCTTTGACGGCGTTGAGCTTGAGCTTGACGCCGAAGTGGCGAATCGACTGCTGCGGCTCGATAAACGTGCGACCGATGTAATGTGAGCGAATCAGCCCTTGGTCGTACGGGATGCCGGTTTCGCGCGCGAAGCCGATCGCCGCCGCGGTCCCCGAGTCCGGCACCGGAATGACCACGTCCGCATCGACCGGGTGCTCCTTGGCCAAGGCGCGGCCCAGCAGCTCGCGCACGCGATAGACCGAGCGGCCGTCGATAATCGAATCGGGGCGCGCGAAATAGACGTGCTCGAACACGCAGAACCGCTTGGGCTGTTCGGAGAAGGGGCGGCACGAACGCAGCCCCTTGCCATCGACGACCACCATCTCGCCCGGCTCGACCTCGCGAATCATCTCGGCTTCGAGGAGATCGAACGCGCAGCTCTCGGAGGCAAAAACGAATGAATCTTTGAGCCGGCCCAAGAGCAGCGGCCGAAAGCCGTGCGGGTCGCGCACCGCGATCAGCTTGGTCTCGGCCAAGAACACCGTGGAGTAGGCGCCCTCGACGAGGCCGAGCGCATGAATGATCCGCTGCTCGATGTCGGTCTCGCGGGCGCGGGCGATGAGATGCACCAGCACCTCGGAGTCGCTCGAGCTTTGGAAAATCGAGCCGTCGAGCTCGAGCTTGCGGCGTAGCTCGGCGGCGTTGACCAGGTTGCCGTTGTGCGCGACTGCGACCGAGCCGTGCGCGTATTCGACTGCGAACGGCTGCGCGTTGCGCAGCTCGGAGCCACCGCTCGTCGAGTAGCGGACGTGCCCGATGGCCAGATGGCCGGGGAGCGTGGCCAGCTCGCGCGGCGAAAACGCGTCGCCGACCAGCCCCTCTTTGCGCACTTGATGGAAGCGATCACCGTCGGAGGTGACGATGCCGGCCGCCTCTTGACCGCGGTGCTGCAGGCCGTGCAGCCCCAAATAGGTGATGTTGGCCGCTTCGGGGTGGCCGTAGACGCCGACGATACCGCACATGGTAAAACCTCACGACGCCCCAAAGGAGCGGGGGCGCAGAGTATACCACCAGAAATGTTCGGCTTTACGTAAAGAGCAGGAGGGCGTTGCCGGACAGGATTTGGCGCTCGGCGGCCGGCGACAGAACCCGGTGCAGCCAGTCGAGCTCGGTCGACCACGGGTACGGGATGTTGGGAAAGTCGGTGCCGTACAAGACACGGTCGGCATGCCGCTCGAGGAGCGCCGGGTTGGGGGGCGGACCGAGGAAGCCGCTGAGCATCATCGTGGTGTCGAGGTAAAGGTGCTCGAACTCCGAGAGCAGCGCGAAATAGAGCGGCTGTTCGTCGGCGCCCAGGTGCGGCACGACGACCGTGGTCTTGGGATGGCGCTCGAGCACGCGCCGGAGCGCCGCCGCCGAGCACAGGGCATGGGTGTCGATTCCGTAGGCCGCGTTCGAGGGTTCGCGGCCGGCGTGGATCACGACCGGAACGGCAGCCTCGGCACAAGCGCGATAGACCGGGTCGAGCCGCGCATCGTCCGGCGCCATGCGCTGCACATGACAGTGGATCTTGATGCCGCGCAGCCCGAGCGGGCCGAGCGCCTCTTTGACAATCGCGTCGGCGTCGGGTTCGCCGGGCAGGACGGTGCCGAGCGGAATCACCTCGGGGCGGGCGCGAGCGATGTCCGCGACGTAGTGATTGAGCGTGCGGGCCATGTCCGGGATGTGACTGTAGTGCAGTGCCACTACTCTATCGACTCCGTGGTCGAGCAAAAATGCGATCACCTCTTCGGTCTGCAGGCGATAGCGAATGGTCCAGGCATGCGCGTCGAACCAACGCCACAAGGCAGCAAATACGCGCGGGGGAAACAGGTGAACATGCGAGTCGACAACCGGGGGACGGGTCGTTGATTCGGTCGGGGCCATCAGATCGCGGCGAGGCGCAGGTCGATTTCGTTTTCGTCGGTGCGCGCAGCGATGAGTTGGCTGATGTGATCGAGGAGCTGCGGATAGGCCAGCGCCGTGGCTTGGAACTCTTTGGCGGTCAGCTCCAAGACCCACGATTTGGTGGTTGCGATGATGCTGGCCATGGCTGCCGTGCGGCCCAGGAGCGACATCTCACCGAAGACGTCGCCCGGCGCGAGCTTCGCCAGCGGCCGGCCGGATTGCACCACGTCGGCCGCGCCACACAAAAGAACGAACAGCCCGGGCGATGGCTCGCCCTCTTTGATCATCGTCATCCCGGCGCCGACCTCCAAAAAAACGAAGCGCGCGGCGAGCGCGCGTGCGTCGTCGGGCGAGAGCATGCGAAAGAGCGGCGCCGTGCGGAACAGACGGTCCAGCATGCGGTCGCGAAAAAATTGCAGCAGTAGCCGCAACACCTCGGGGGTGCGCTCGATGAGCTCCCACACCACCGTCCGATCGATCTCGAACAGCTGCGCGGGTGTCGTCGCGGTCACCGAGGCCGAGCGCGGCAGGTCGGTGAGCAGGCCGAGCTCACCGAAAAATTCACCAGACCCGAGTCGGCCGATGGGGTCGACTTGCCCTTCGATCGTGACGTCGAGCTCGCCCTCGATGACCACGAACAGCGACGCCCCCGGGTCGCCCTGACGGAGCACCCGTTCGCCCGCGACCAGCGGCCGCAAGGTTACGCGATCGATGAGCAGGCGCAGCTCGTCCGCTGGCAGCGACGAAAAGAGCGGCACCTTGGGTAGCGCTGCCGGCTGTGGCCGCTCGAACAGCGTGTCGCTGCCGAGGTTGTCGTCGAGGCGTAACAGCGGCGTGGCGCGCTCCTCGTCAAATAGCGTGCCGAGATCGATCTCGTAGGTCGCGGGCTCCGGCTCGGCGGCGGGCGGAGAAGCCGCGGGAAACTGCCCGCTCTTTTTGCTGCGCAGCAACATTCCGAGTGGAAGCACGCTGAGCGCACCCCGGCTTGGCGGCGGCTCGACGGTGATGGTGCGCCGTTCGGGCCCGTTGCCGTCGCGCACGGCATAGAGCTGCGCCAAGTGCGCTTGCGTCGCCTGGTGGTCGGGATCGATTTGCAGGACCCGCTTGCACGCCGCGATCGCCTTGAGCAAAAAGCCGGCGCTCGCGTAGCGTTCGGCCGCCTCGGCAAAGAGCTCGGCGGCACGAGCGTGCTTTTGGCTCGCGTAGGCGGCGGTGGCGGCGTCTTCGAGCTGGCGGAGAATTTCGGCCGAAGCCATACCCCTACCCTACGGCCAAGCGCCGCCCCGTGCTAGCGTGGGTCGCCATGGCCGCGAAGCTGCCACCCTCGAAGCCGCCGCCAAGGCCTCCTGTGAAGCCGACACCACCCGCGCCGGCCAAAAAATTCCGCATCGAAGAGCCCGCCCTGACGGCCGAGACCCGGGTCGAGGTCTTCACCGGTGGCGGCCCCGGCGGACAGCACCGCAACAAGACGCAGAATGCAGTGCGGCTGCACCACGGACCAAGCGGCCTGATCGTCGTCGCGACCGAGCGGCGCAGCCTGGAGGCCAACAAAAAGGCCGCGTTCGAACGGCTGCGGCTGCGGCTGGTCGCGCTCAACCATGTCGATCCTCCGCGCCGGCCGACGCGCCCTGGACGCGGGGCCATCGAGCGTCGACTCAAGGCCAAGTCGCACGCCGGCCAGAAGAAGTCTGGACGGCGCACGGATTTCGACGAATGAGCAGGTCCACTCCTAAAATCGTCGCGGCCGTTGCTCTCTTGAGCGGCTGTGGCGCCATGACGTCGTCGCCGCGGCTGCGGCTGGTTTCGTCGATGGCTCCCGAAGCCAGCTGGTCGTTCGTCGTCGACGATCACGCACGGGGTGCCGAATTTCTCATCGACGGCCGCGACCGCGACGTCGGGTGTACGCGCTCTGGGCAAGAGCTGCGCTGTGAGCTGCGCGGCATGTTCCCCGGCGGCCACACGCTCGAGCTGCGGCTCCCCGGAGCGGTTCTCAAACGCTCGGTGCTGATCGGCCATCCGTGGCCCGAGCGCATTCTTTTGAGCCGCGTGCGCGACGAGAGCGAGCTCGAGGCCGCGGCGCGTGCGCCGGTCGACGGCGCGATCATCGTCGGCGGCGACCGTCTGCAGTTGGTCGCGCTGGCGCATCAGCGCGGAATTCGCGCCCTCCTGTTGGCGAGCGAGGCCGCGACGCTCGCCGAGACCGCCGCGGACGGCGTCATCGACGCGCCGATTTCCCCGGAGCTGAAAACCCGCTTTCCCGAGCTGCGCAGCTTCTTCGTCGATCCGACGCGCAGCGCCGAGCTGGCGGCCTTGGTCGCGAGCGGACGCAGCGACGGCTGGCGACCCCCGCAGACCATGGTCGAAGCCACGACGCTCTTGGGCGGCGCATTGGCGCTCGGCGCGCCCGGCGGGGCGATCGTGAGCAGCGCGGCATTTCCACTGCTCGATGCGCGCCATCGCCACAGCGCGCTCCGGCGCGGCGAGGTCGCCGTCCGCGCGGAGGGGGGCCTGGTCCGGCTCGATTTTTCGCGGGGCAGCGATCGCATGGTGATCCTGTGCAATGTGAGTGCGGCGGTCGCCAACCTCACGCTCGATCTGCCCTCTCCTCTGTCGCTCCTGGGGCAGACCATCGAGGCCAATCACCTCGTGCTGCCGGCGCACGACGTAGCCATGATCGTCGCCACGCCGAGCAACGCCGCCCCGGCCGAGATCCACTACTAATATTAGAAGCGCGTCAGCGGAATGCCCCAGTTGAAGTGGATGCGGCCGGGGAAGTGGCTGTACCAGGGATTGGTCTTCCACAGCTCGTCGGCCAAGGACGGATTGAGCGGGTAGGCGTACTCCAGCGACAGCGGTCCGAACGGCGTCAGCACGC
>JBBQIO010000191.1:0-6861 GCA_038325015.1 Polyangia bacterium | reverse complement strand
CAGGGCTTGCCCGCCAATGTCGATCCGGGCATCGCCGGCACCGCCGACGGCCGCGAGCGCATCGTCGAGGCCGCGCTCGGCCTGACCTACGTCGAGGCGGAGAACGTCATCGCCAAGTCGATCGTGCGCACCAAGACGTTCGACGTGCCGACGATCCTGGGCGAAAAAAAGAACATCATTCGCAAGTCGGGAATCCTCGAATACTACGAGGCGGCCGAATCGCTCGACGAGATCGGCGGCCTGGAAACGCTCAAGGCCTGGCTGCAGAAGCGGCGCAACGCCTTCACCTCGCAGGCGCGCGAGTTCGGCCTGCCGCTGCCCAAGGGCATCCTGCTCATCGGCGTCCCCGGCTGCGGCAAGTCGCTGACCGCCAAGGCAGTCGGAGCGGCGTGGCAGATGCCGCTGTTGCGGCTCGACGTCGGCAAGATCTTCGGTGGGCTGGTCGGTGCGTCGGAAGAAAATATTCGCAAGGCGATCAAGACCGCCGAGGCTGTCTCACCGTCGGTGCTGTGGCTCGACGAGATGGAAAAGGGCTTTTCTGGTACCGCATCATCGGGGCAGTCGGACGGCGGCACGACCTCGCGTGTGTTCGGCACGTTCGTCACCTGGTTGCAGGAAAAGACCGCGCCCGTGTTCGTCATCGCGACCGCCAACAACGTGCAGCAGCTGCCGCCCGAGCTCCTACGCAAGGGCCGCTTCGACGAGATCTTCTTCGTCGATCTGCCCAACCGCGAAGAGCGCAAGTCGATCTTCGACATTCACCTCAAGAAGAAGAAGCGCGACGCCGCCGAGCTGGGCATCGATTTGGGCAAGCTGGTCGACGCCGCGCCCGAGTTCTCCGGCGCCGAGATCGAACAGGCGGTGGTCAGCGCGCTCTACGACGCCTTCGATTCGCACGAGCAGAACGTCACCACCGAGGGGCTGCAGGCGTCGCTGCGCGAGATCGTTCCGTTGGCTGTGACCATGAAAGAGGGCATCGACGCGATGCGCGAGTGGGCCAAGACGCGCGCTCGCCCGGCTTCAGTGTCACAGGAAAAGCCGCGTGACCGCTTCGCGGTCGGCGAGCACAAGCTCGAGGTTTAGCCGACTTAGCCCGGCCTGGCCGATTGCCGGTATCGGTCTTATTGTTGACCAAGGGAGATTGATTTCATGTCGCATTTCACCAAGGTCGAAACGCAGATCAACGACTTGGTTGCCCTGCGCAAGGCGCTCGAGCAGCTCGGCTGGAAGTATCAGCACGACGAGCAGGGTTGCGTCGTGCGCGGCTACAAAGGCCAGACGCTCAAGGCTGAAATGTCCATCGACATGGGCAAGTACGATATCGGTGTGGTCAAGACCGAGAACGGCATGTACGAGCTGGTCGCGGACTGGTGGGGCGTCGAGACCACCAAAGGGCTCACCGAACAAGAGGTGGCCAAAGAGATCAACAGTAAGTATGCTTATCAGCGGGTGGTGGCGGCAGTCGAGGCCGAGGGCTATACGATCGACACCAACCAGGTCAAGGCGGACGGAACCGTCCAGCTGAACGTCTCCAAGTGGGGATAAGGAGCTGATATGTCACAGAGAAAAGAGCTCGAAATCACCATCGACGCGGATGGCAAGGTGTCGGTGCAGGTCAAATGCGTGCCCGGACAGTCGTGCGTCAGCGAGTCGAAGTTTCTCGAAGACGCGCTCGGAGGCAAGATCGATTCGCGCGAGCTGACCGCCGAATATTACGAGCAGCCGGCGACGGTCACCTCGTCCAACAAGACCAGCGGCTAGAGGCGAGCCCAGCCGAGCAACTTTGGCGCGTCGGCTGCCGATAACTACCTGGTCGAGGAGTATCGGAGTACCGCACCGCCAGTTGTGCCCGAGGGGCCGGAAGGACGTACATGGGCGATATGTCCAGGAAGTCGGACGATGTCGAGGTTCCCGAAGAGCTTTTCGCGAAGCTCAGCGAGGCCGACCGGCAGCAAAAAGCGGCCAAGCTGAGCCAGGACATCGCCGCCAAGTACGATCCGGAGAAGCTGTCCAGCATGATAGTCGCGGACGCCGGTCGCGGCGAAGCGCTGGACTACGGCACGCGCATTGAAATGGAGCGGCGCCTAGGCGGAAATTTCGGCAATGTCCGTGTGTTCCGCGGTGCCTTCGCCGACACCCTGACCAAGGCCCACAACGCCGATGCGATCACCGTGGCCAACACCGGCATGGTGATGATGCGCAGCGGCGGGCGGCGCTCGGACCCGAAGACCGCGCTTGGCAAGTCGCTCCTGGCGCACGAGCTCACCCACGTCAGCCAGGCGCAGCAGGGCATGCATTTTGCGCTGGAGAGCGGGTCGCAGAATGAGCCGCACGAGCAAGAGGCGGAGGCGGCCGAATCGGCGGTTCATGCCGATGCCACGGGCGAGGCTGGCGGCGGCGGAGGCAAAGGCAAAGACGAGGACGACAAGAAGCTCATCGAGCGCGTGATCGAGATGGTGCGCGAGGCGGCCGTCATCCGGCGCGAGCGCGTCGGGCAAGACTGAGCGACGGGCTGGCCGACGTGAACGAGACCATCGAGAGCGGCGAGGCGATGCGCCAACTGGCGCGGGACCGTGAGCTGCGCGGAAATATCTATCGCAACCTGACGCTCACTGGTTTACGCGCCGAAGGCGGCGATTTCCGCGGCGCAACCTTCGAACGGCTCACGCTCACTGACGCCGAGCTCGACGGTGCGGACCTTTCGATGACCAATTTTTTGCGCGCCGATTTGCGCGATGCGCGGCTCGACGGTGCGCTGCTGCAACGTGCTACCGTAAACGAGAGCGATTTCACCGCCGCGCGCCTGCGTGGTGCGCACGTCGAGCGGCTCGAATGGGTACAGAGCCAGCTGATGAACATCGACTTCGAAGGGGCCAAGTTGGTGGGCTGTCGATTCATCGGCTGCAAGCTCTACGGGGTCAAGCTGCGTCGCGCGGTGATCATCAAGACGGCCTTCGCCAGCGGAGTGCTGCATGTCGGCGCCGAGATGACCAAGGCCGTCGCCGAAGACGCCGTATTCATCGATTGCGACTTGACCGGCGCGGACCTGTACGGCGCCGATCTGCGTGGAGCGCTGTTCATCCGCTGCGCGCTCAACACGGTAAGCCTGAGCGCGGCGCGCCTTGATGGGGTACGATTCATCCGATGCGAAATGACCGGAGTGGATACGTCCCGGGTGAACGCTTGAGCGGGGTCGAGGGCCGTCATGGCCATTGATCCGCGCGACCTGCGTGCGATGATCGGCGAGCTGCGCGGCGCCGTCGACCGATACCCGAAAGAGGCGTTGGTCGAGATTCTGACCTACGTCTTCAAGGAGTATGTCGTCGAGAGTGGCGCTCCGATGTCGACTCACGCTGCACGCTTGATTGACACGCGCACGGAGCTCGACGGGCTGAGCTTCGCCAAGTTAGTCGAATGGCTGCAGCTCCATCTGGACCTTCCTGAGCTGGCGCTCCTCGAAGTGCAGGGCGAGCATGTCCAGGTGCGCGTGGGCGGGCGCATGGTGCCGCTCGAAGCCGCGGCGTCGCGTCCAGAGCCGCTGCCGCCGCCACGTCCCGTCGAGGCGCCAGCGCCGCCGCCCGTGGCCCGTGTGACCGCTGCGGCTGCACCGCGCGCAGGTGCCGCTGCTGCCCGGCCGGCCGTTCCACCCGTTGCACCGGCCCCTGGAGCTCCGGCGTCGGCTCCGGCCGCGGCGGCCAAGCCCGCCGAAGAGCCCGCCGAGTCGACTAGCCGGTTTTCGCTCCTCGAAGTGGACTGACCGGGTGCGCCCTCACCGCGACCAGGTGTGCTCATGAGCGCGGTCGTCGCGCGTCGCTATTTTCAGCGCGGGCGGGAGCTGCTCCGTCAGGGCGCGCTCGACGAAGCGTGTGAGAGTTTTGGGGCGGCCGTCGAGCTGTGCCCACATTTTTCCGAGGCCCGCGTCGGCTACGCATTGACGCTGGTTCGCTCCGACCCGCCACGCGCGGCGCAGAGCCTTCGAGCTGGCCTGGGACGCGCCAGGGCGAACAGCGATCGTCGGCTCCTGCAGTGCGCGCTGGGCGATGTTCTGGTCTCCGGCGGCGACTACCTCGGGGCGGAGTCCGCCTACGCCGATGCGGTCGCGCTCGGCGCGGTCGAGCTGCACGATAGGCTGGGCCGGCTGCGCGCCAAGATGGGGCGCTTTTCCGAGGCGCTCGACGAGCTCCTCGCCGCCGCCGCGTTGCAAAACGCGCCGCTGGCCGCGCCCGTCGCTGAAGCGCACTCCGCGCCAGCCGCGCAGAAGTGACGCCGGCGCTATCCTTCGGACATGCGCAGGACGATGGCCGTGGTGTTGTCGACGCCGCCGTTGGACAGCGCCGAGCGAACCAGAGCATCGACGCACTCTTCGAGCGAGCCCTCCTGCCCGTCGGCCAGCATTTCGCGCAACATCCAGTCGTCGACCATGTCGGTCAGCCCGTCGCAGCACAAGAGGTACATGTCGCCCGCTTCGGCGGCGATGACGCGATGATCGACTTCGACGTTGTCACGCAATCCAACGGCGCGGACGATGACATTCGAGTTGGGCGGACCGAAGCGCGCCGCGAGCTCGGGATTGTCTTCGTACAGGTTGATGAGCGAGTGGTCGCGCGTCACCTGTTCGAGCTGCTCTTGCCGAAGTCGATAGATGCGGCTATCGCCTACGTGGCACAGATGCAAAAGGTCGTTGTCACTGCGAATCGCCACCACCGTGGTGCCCATGTTGTGCAGGCTGGGGTCGGCCTTGGCGCGCGCGAAGACCGCGCCGTTGGCGCGCTGGACGGCCGTCGACAGGACATCCTGCTCGTGCTCGGCCGGCAGCTCTCCGCGACGGATCGTTTCGGAGAGGGTCGCCACGGCGAGCTGCGATGCCACTTGACCACCGACGTGTCCGCCCATGCCGTCGCAGACGACGTAAAGGCCCCACTCAGGGTCGATGAGCATCGAGTCTTCGTTCTTCTCGCGGACAAGGCCAACATCGGTCCGCCCCGCACTCTCGATCCGCAGCGGCATAGAAGAGTGACAATATGACGAGGCCTACTGACCTGTCAACGCGTCGATTGCCGTTGTTTCCGTCGGCGTCGCCCGCCCCGACGGCAACAGGTACTGCGCGGCCGCCGAATTCGTCGGGCCCTGTTGCTGCAGTGCAGCAAAATAAATCGACACTCGGTGTACTATCAATACACATTGATGGGGCACGTTGCCGTGTCGGCTGCCCGTTTTGCTATCTGGGCGCGCGCGACGACAGCGGCGGACAGAGCGCGCTGGACGTCGAGGCCGTCGTCGACGCGCTGGGACGCTTGACCTATCGCGAAGTGGCGGTCGCGATCAGCGAGCCGGTCGCGTTTGCGCTGCCCGCGCTCGACGCGATTCGTCGCGCGGCGCGGGCGCCGCTGGCGATCACCACGACGATGACGGTGGCGGTGCAGCACCCGGCGCTGTTCGCGGGGGTGGCACGCGCCAGCCTGAGCATCGATCCGCACAAGGGGCGCGTGTCGCCAGCGCGCATCGGGCGGCTCGCTTTGGCGCTCAAGCGGCGCCATCCGGAGCTCGACGTGGTGCTCGTCGTCAGCCTGGCGACGCCGGCCTTTGCCGAGCAGCTGGTCGGCGGGCTACTCGAAGAGCTGGTGGCGCTGCCGGCGGTCGACCGAGTTGCGCTCAACGCGCTCAAGCCGCCACCTGAATGGTGCGATCGTGCATTTTGGCTGCACACGCTAAATCGCCTCAGGCCACTCCTACAGCGCGAGCTCGACCGACGCCTATTCCTCGACTGCTACGTGGCCGCCCGCATTCTCGGCATCGGCGGCTGCCCGGCGCGTCCTGACCTGTCGCCGGCGGGCACTGGTGCGCTGGCGTTTCGCAGCTGCGTGTATCAGGCGTCGCCCGATTTCATCGCCGACGCGCCGACCCTGGCAGCGCATCTCGACGGCTTCGCCGTCCCTGCCGTTTGCCCATTTCCGATTGCCTGACCGGTTGTCACAACGGACGCGGTCGATTAAAAGCCGCGGCGACCGCGCCCCCCTAGGGTGGCGTCACCTTGGTCGCGTTTGTCGTCGGGCGTGATCGGCTTCCAGCGCTCCTGCAAAAAACGCCGACGGTGCTCTTGCATCTGGCGAACGACTGTCAGGCCCGAGGAGATGTGAGGCAGCGGATCGCGCACGCGCGACGCTCGCGCCCAACGCATGCCCTCGATGCCCGCAATATCGCGGGGCTCTTGGCGCTCCCAGCTGTTGGCGTACTCCGATTCGGGGCGGAACAGGTCGCGCAGCAGAGCCTGTGGTGCGACCTCCCTTAGATCGTTCAGCAGCTCCTGCGGCGGATCGTAGTCGCGCACGTTGAGAAAGCCGGTTCGCCATTCGGCAGGGTCCAGATGGAGGCGCGGCTCGGGCGCATGACTGAGCCTCTGGGCCACATGTCGCGGCTGGATGCGCCGGAAGCGCTCCATCCGGTTCATGATCCAGTGCGAAGCAACGTGCTGCAACACCTGCTTGGCGAGCAGAGGTTCGGGGCGTTCGCCGGAGGGGAGTGCCTCGCTCACTGCAGCGCGCGATGGATCAAATAAAAATGGACGCCCAGGCCGCCGCCGATTCCGATGATCACCCAGGCCAACCAAAAGAGTGGGCTCGTTCCCGTCGGAGGAGCTGTCGCCGGCGCGATCGACGAGCGCGCCTGTTGTACGCGATCCGAAGCGTAGGCGACAACACCGGCGGAGTCGCCGAGCATCATGGTGGCCTGCGGATTCGCCGCTGCAGCCACCGGTGTCGGCGTGGCCATCATGGTTCGCTGCTGCGACTGGGGCGACGCGGCGACCGGCGCTCCACCCGGTGGAGCGGCCGACGGTAGGATCGGCGCCTGTGCCATCATCGT
>JBBQIO010000190.1:0-6876 GCA_038325015.1 Polyangia bacterium | reverse complement strand
AATAGTGGCCTGGCGCTTTTACGCTTTGGCCTGCATGTCGATCTCGACCTTTACCATCGCTGGCTGACCGTCTCGTACGACGAGAACACCTTCACCGATCGTTCGTCGGCCAGTAAAAGTTGGATTCATCCGAGCGAGGACGACCACATCCTCGGTCTGCTGACGAACATCCTGCTACCGCGCCATTTTACGCTGACGTTGGCCGCCCACTACGAGATCGACCGCGCGGCGTTCGAGCCGCCGGCGGCATATGTCGCCGCCCATCCCGGGTTCATGGCCGGTTACACACAGTCCTACGCCGACCTCTACGCGCGCGCGACCTACCAGCGTGGGCCATTTATCGCGGCCGCGGCGCTCGGCGGCTTCGTCTACAACCCGAGCTACGCGGCGCGCCCCGACAACTCCGGCATTGCCCTCTTGCGCTTCGTGCTGCACGGCGAAGTCGCGTTGGCGTCATGGCTCGTCTATCGGCTCGACCTCAACTGTTTCACCGACCGCGACGAGGCGCCGCTGACGCCGAGCGAATGCGACCTGCTGAGCACTGTGGCTGCACACTGGCACAGCTTCGAGCTGCGTCTCGACGGCGAGGGCGACTTCAACGTGGGGCGCTACCCGCATACCAGCGCTCAGGATCAGGCCGGCGGGCGCTATTCGGGCCATCAACCGACTCCCTACGGCGGGTTCAATCAGTTCTATCTGGCAACTGTGCTGCAGTGGAGCTTCGATGTGTCGCAGCTCCGCCACCGCGCGGCGCCGAACGCCGACCAGCGACCCAAGGTGCCCTTTCCGATGTGACGCCGCCGATCGACAACGCCGCGACTTTCGTAGAGTGTAAGAGACATGACGCTGTACAAGCGGACGTTGGTTATTTCGCTCGGACTGGTGTTGGTGGCGTGTCACTCGGGTCCGCCCGGATCGACGGGCCGGCCCGACTCGGGAGTCGATGGCGGTGGCGGTGGGCCGGGCGACAGCGCCGGGCCGCGCCCGGATCTCCTGCTGCCAATTCCGCCCGCGACACCCTCGCCAACGATCTGCACGCCGCCGATCAGCTTGGCGGACATTAGTCATCCGACCAGCACGGTCGGTTCGGGCCCGGGTAGCTGCACCGAAGCGCTCCTGCGCAGCGCGGTCACGGCGGGAGGAGTGATCGTGTTCGACTGTGGCGGTCCGGCGACCATCACGATCACGACGGAGCTCACGCTGCCCATCGATCGCGATACGGTCATCGACGGCGGCGGCACCGTCACCATCGACGGCGGCGCTACGACGCGCATCTTTCACTTCACCAGCGGCGACTACCTCGGCAAGTACGGCGGCCCGCAGCACCTGGTGACGCTGCAGAATCTGCGGCTCGCCCACGGACACGGCAGCGGCACCAAGATGTTTCCGGCGGCCAATCCGCCCTGCTCGCAGGGCTATCAAGACGGCCAGGGTGGCGCGATCCTGATGACCAGCGGGTCACTACACATCCTCAACTGTACGTTCGTCGACAATCAGGCGGCTCAGATCGGGCCGGACGTCGGCGGCGGCGCGGTTTACAGCTCCGGATCGAGCGACACTACGATCGTCGGCAGCACCTTTTCGGGCAACAGCGCATCGAACGCCGGCGCCGTCGGTGCGCTCAATAGCGAGCTGGCCCTGACCAACGACTCGTTCGACAACAATCAGGCGACCGGGCAGGGCGCCAACTCGACCAACGGGAGCTGTCCGGTGGTCGGTGGACAGCGCGAGATTGGCAACGGCGGCAACGGCGGCGCAGTGGCCATCGACGGCGGCGACAACCATACGATTAACGTGTGCGGCTGCAGCTTCACCAACAACAGCGGGCACGCCTTTGGCGGCGCGCTGTTTCGCACGCCGGACGGCCCGCAGCAGGCGACCAACTTCAACCTGTGCACGTTCGACCACAATACCTGCTCGGGGAGCTACAACGGCAAGCCGACCGGGGGCGGCGGTGCACTGTATCTGCACAACAGCGCGGTCCAGATCAACGCGTCGACGTTCTCCAACAACTCCGCGCCCGGCGCCGGCGCGATTTTCGCAGACTCGACGCAGATCGCGCTGACCAACAGCACCCTATACGCCAACATCGCGACTACCGGCGTCGGCGGCGCCATCGCCAACACCGAGGGGACGATCACCAACTGCACGTTCGCTGACAACGAAGCGCACGGAACCAACTACGCCGCCTTTGCCGCGGCGCTGTTTGGCGGTCCGTGGACGATCAATAACTCGATCTTTTCGGGCAACATCGACAACGACAACTCGGGCAACGAGGCGTGCGCCAACGGCACCAACAGCGGCGCCGACAATGTGCAGTGGCCGCACGGCGGCACCGACAGCGCGTGCGCGCCGGGCATCGACTTCACCGACGCGCTGCTCGGTCCACTGGCCAACCACGGCGGCACCACGATGACGCTCCTGCCGGCCGCGGCCGCGGCGGTGGTTCAGGTCGGCGCCAACTGCCCGGCCACCGATCAGGCCGGCCATGCGCGGGCCAAACCGTGCACTTTGGGTGCACTCGAAATCACGCCGTGAGGGAGTTTTTCAATGGCTGAAGACACGCTGCAGCCGACGCTGCGAACGCAGGTCATTTTGTATGGTGCGCTGCTCGCTTGCGTTCCGATCTACGGCGTCATGGGCTACCTGATGGCGCACGCGGCAACGGCGGGCGTGCCGGTGCCGGTACCGATGCCAATGCCAATCCCAATCATCGTCGGTCTGGGTGCCGTAGCCCTTTTCGAGACGGCGTTGCTGCCCTTTTTGCGGCAGCGGCTCCTGCCGCCCGCGGAGGGTGGCGTGTCGCTCGACGAGAGCTTCGACCTGGTGCGCGCCGCCGAAGCGCTCGCCCGGCTTCAGGTGGCCCAGATCGTGACCTGGGCGATCTGCGAATCGATCGCCATCCTTGGTCTGGTGCTCGTCGTGATGACCCACGATCTGCGTTACTTTTTCGGCTTTGGCGCGCTGGCGCTGCTCAATTTCGCGCTCTACCGGCCCAGCCTTGAACGCATCGCGGGCGTCGTCCGCGCGGCCGCCCGCCCGTAGCCTGACGCGCCCGGGACTTTGAAGCGTTGCTACCGGTGTGAGTGTGCGGCTACGTCGCACCGAGGCAAAAGGGTGCGATTGAGCACGCATGCTGGGCGTACCCCGCCGCGGCCGTTGGGGCCCCAACTTGGCGCACGTGATGCATCCGGTGTTGAGGTCGCTTGACAAAACAAGACGCCTCCCCCTTTGCGAAAGGAGCTTCACCATGACGATGAACAGCACGGAGAATCGCAACCAGACCAACATCGACCAGTTCAACACCTTTTTGCGCGGCGAAATCTCCGCCGTCGAGACCTACCGTTTGGCCTTGGAAAAGCTTGGCACCGAGAGCGGCTCCCGCCGCGAGCTCGAGACCTGTCGCATGTCGCATGCGCAGCGCGTCAGCACCATCAAAGAGAAGATCCAGGCGCTCGGCGGCACGCCCGAAGAGACCTCTGGCGCATGGGGCACGTTTGCCAAGTTCGTCGAGGGTAGTGCGACTGTGCTCGGTGACAATGTGGCGATCGCCGCCCTCGAACAGGGTGAAGACCACGGCCTGGCGGAGTATCGCGCGACCGACAATCTAACGATCGAAGCGCGGACGCTGGTCGCGACGCAGCTCTTGCCGGCGCAGCTCGAGACCCATCGCACGATGAGCAATCTCAAGAAGCAGCTCAAGAGCTAACGCTTACTTACTTCGAACGAAGGCCCCGGCCCCGACACGATCGGGCGTCGGGGTTTTCTTTTTTAGCCGGCGCGCGATATCAACGGATCGGATGATTCCGTTCGCGGTCACTGCGCTCGATCCCGGCTCCCGCGCTCGCCGTGGCCAGCTGCAGACTCGGCGTGGCCTTGTGCAGACGCCGGTGTTCATGCCGGTCGGCACGCGCGCGACCGTCACCGGAATGTCGCCCGACGAGCTGGGGCGTTTGGGCGCGCCCATCATCCTGGCCAACACCTATCACCTCCTTTTGCGTCCCGGGCCCGAGCTGTTTCGGCGCGTCGGTGGCATTCACGCGTTCATGCGCTGGCCCGGTCCGGTGCTGACCGACTCGGGCGGCTATCAGATTTTTTCGCTGCCCGCCGACCGTGTGATCACCGAGGCGGGTGCGCGCTTCAAAAGCTACGTCGACAGCCGCTTTCATCTGTTGTCGCCCGAACGATCGATCGAGATGCAGACCGCGATCGGTTCGGACATCATGATGGTGCTCGACGAATGCATCGACTCGACCGCCGACGAAGCCGCGACCACGGCGGCGATGGAGCGGACACACCGTTGGGCGCTGCGCAGCCTGGCTGCACGCACCGATGCGACGCAGGCGCTGTTCGGCATCGTGCAGGGCGGCGTCGTGCCGGCGCTCGGCGGAATTCTTGACGGCGCACCCGTTCGACGGCTTTGCCATCGGCGGACTGGCGGTCGGTGATACGCGTACACAGCGCGAGGAGATGACCCAGCTTTTGGCCGAGCTCCTGCCCGCGTCGCGCCCGCGTTACCTCATGGGCGTGGGTACGCCGCCGGACCTCCTGCGCGCGATCGCCTGCGGCGTCGACATGTTCGACTGTGTGATGCCCACGACGATGGCCTGGCAGGGGACGGCCTTCACCTCGACGGGGCGGGTGCGCATCACGCGCGCCATCAACCACACCAGCGATGAGCCGCTCGACGCGGCGTGCAGCTGCTCGACGTGCCAGACGTTCAGCCGCGCCTACTTGCACCATCTGATGAAGTGCTCCGAGCCGCTGGCACCGCGTCTACTGACGATGCACAACCTGCATCACTATCTGGAGTTGATGCGAGAGGCGCGCGCGGCGATCGAACGCGGGGAGTACACGGCGTTCGCCCGGCAAAAGCTCGACGCTATCGATCGTCACGAGCACGCCGAGCGCAAAAAAACGTAATGCCGTTCGAAGTCGTGACGCTCAAGAGCGGTGCATTGGCAATGCGCAGCATCGACGACGGTGAGGTGATGCATCCGGGCGTCGGGCCGAGGATCGAGGCCGAAGCGCTGTACGTGCGGCAGTCCCGCCTGGCCGAGCGACTTTTAGCCGGGCCGGTCGTGCTTTTCGACGTCGGGCTGGGCGCCGGCTCCAACGCGCTCGCCGCGCGCGCGGTCGCGCTCGAGCGGCCATCCCTCTTGACGCTGATCAGCTTCGAGCGAGAGCTCGGTGCGCTGCGCCTGGCGCTCGACCATCGCCAGGCGTTCGGTTTCGACGCAGCGTCGGCGACCGCCGCGCGCACGCTGCTCGACGAGGGGCGCCATCCGAGCGTCGCTTGCGACTGGTGGCTGGTGCAAGGCGAGCTTCTGCCGGCTTTGGCGGCCGAGCCGCGGCGCGCCGATATCGTCTTCTGGGATCCGTTTTCGCCGCGGGTCAATCCCGAGCTCTGGACCGTCGCCGCGTTCTGTGCGGTGCGGCGTACCGCACAGAACGGCTGCGTGCTCGTGACCTATAGCGCCTCGACCGCGACGCGCGTTGCGCTTTTGTTGGCTGGCTGGTCGGTCGGGATCGGCGATTCGATCGGCGAAAAAAGGCAGACCACGATTGCGATCGCAGGCCCGGCCGCGACCCTGGCCCGTCCTCTCGATCGCGGCTGGCTGACCCGCCTTTTTCGACCCGATGCACCCTTGCCCAGCGACGCGCCGCCCGACGCCGCGCAGCGAGTCTCCGAATTGCCCCAATTCGAGGTATCGTCCGCGTCACCATGACTATCGTCGACGAAAACCTGACCCGCCTGACCCACCTCGTACAGAGCTATCCCGACGCCATCGCCACCGTGCTCGACGCGGTCGGCGATCAAACCGTGCCACCGGCGGCGCGCACGCTTTTGGTCGGCGCCCTCAACTACGTGCTCGATCTCCTCGACATGTTTCCCGACCAGTACAAAGGCATCGGCGTGGTCGACGACGCGATCCTCTTGCGTATGGCCGCGCAGCAAGCCGTTGCCGCGGGCGCCGCCTCGCCGCTGTTGAAGGCGCTCGCCGAACAGGTTGCCGACCTCCTGCCGCTCGTCGGTGACTTGATGGCGCCGCTGGAAAAATACGTGACCCAGCTCATCGAGCGTTCGGTGCGCGGCCGAACCGCAACGCAGATCGTCGCCGACAAAGATCTGACCGTGATGTTCGTCTCCGACGTGCACCGCCACCTGGCGCAGCTGCGGCAAAAGGCGCCCGACGCGATCGACATGTCGGTCGGCGTCGATTGGTTGGTCGGCGAGATGCGCCGCATGATCCGCCACGAGCTGAGCCGCGCCAAGATCGTCTGACACTCCCGGCGGTTGACGGTTTTCGCCTTGCGGCGACGTCCTATAGACCCATATTTCGGGTCGCTGCAGCGTTTCATCCGTCCCATTCACGGAAAACCCATCTGGAGGTCCCATGTTCGTCATCGCCGGTGTTACGGGTCATGTTGGTTCGGTCGTCGCCAAGGAGCTTCTGGCCAAGGGCAAGAAGATCAAAGTCATCGTGCGCGACGCGCAAAAGGGCACCGATTGGTCGCACCGCGGCGCCGAAGTCGCGGTCGGCTCTTTGTCCGATGAGGCGTTTTTGACCGGTGCCCTCAAGGGGGCCGAGGGCGCCTTCTTCCTGCTCCCGCCGGACTTCACGGCGACCGATATTTTGGCGGCGCAGAAGAAGAGCGGCACCGCGATCGCCAATGCGGTCAAAGCGGCGCACGTGCCGCATATCGTGCTGCTGTCGTCGATTGGCGCCGACCTGGCCGAGGGAACCGGGCCCATCGCAGGCCTACACCACCTGGAAAACGGACTGCGCGCGACCGGCGCTCGGCTGACCGCGATTCGCGCCGGCATGTTTCAGGAGAACATCCATCAGTCGCTGGCGCCGGCGAAGCACGCCG
>JBBQIO010000189.1:0-6899 GCA_038325015.1 Polyangia bacterium | reverse complement strand
GTCTTCGAGTTTGGCGGCTCGGTCGAGGTGCGGCCGATCATGAAGTTCGATATGTAAGGAAGGATGGCGGTCGACGAGCCTCTGTTTCGCCGCGAGTCGGGCCGGCTGGTTGCGGCCCTGACTCGTGTATTTGGAATGCACAACCTGGCGCTCGCCGAAGATGTCGTTCAGGACGCCCTGTGCCGCGCGCTCGAGGTGTGGAAGTTTTCCGGCGTGCCGGACAATCCGTCGGCCTGGCTGATGACGGCAGCAAAAAATCGTGCACTCGATGTGTTGCGGCGAGAGCGTACGGCACGCACATTCGCGCCGGCAGTGAGCTGGCTCCTCGAGAGCGAATGGACCGCTGGTTGCGAGCTGAACGCGCTCTTGGGCGATGGCGCGATCGCCGACGATCAGCTGCGCATGATGCTCTCGTGCTGTCAGCCACGGCTGGCCGAAGAGGCGCAAGTTGCATTGATACTGCACATCTTGTGCGGCTTCGGGGCGCGCGAGATCGCCAGCGCCTTTTTATGTGGACCGGCGGCGATTGAAAAGCGCATCGCACGGGGTAAAAGAGCGCTCGCCAGGAGCAAGACGCTGTTCGATCTCACATCGACCGAAGGGCTCGCCGCACGCCTGACGGCGGCACAGCGCGCGCTCTATTTGCTGTTCAATGAGGGCTATCACGGCGCGGGCGAGTCCGCGGTGCGCGTCGAGCTGTGCCAAGAAGCGCTGCGTTTGGTGGCCCTGTTGATCGACCACCCACCGGCTGCGACGCCCGCGACCTATGCGCTGGGGGCGCTGATGTGTTTGTGTGCGGCGCGCTTGCCGGCGCGCCTCGATGGCGCCGGCGACCTGATCGCGCTGGCCGACCAAGATCGCGATCGCTGGGACGAGAGGCTAGTCGCCGAGGGGCGCGCGCTGCTCGAACGCTCCGCGACCGGCAGCGCGATCAGCGAGTATCACGTGGAGGCGGCGATCGCCGCTGTCCATGCCGATCGTCCGACGCGCTGGTCTCAGATCGTCGCCTTGTACGACACGCTCTTGACGCTGCGACCATCGCCGGTCGTGGCGCTGCAGCGATCGCTGGCGTTGTCCCAGGTCGAAGGTCCGCGCCGTGGTCTCGACGCGATCGCGTCCATCGCCGGCCACGAGCGACTGGTGCGGTATCCGTTTTATTTTTCGTCGCTGGGTGAGCTCGAGCTGCAGTCCGGCAACGGCCGGCGAGCGCGCGACCATTTTAGAAAAGCACTCGATTTGGCGAGAAACCCGCTGGAGCGCCGCTTCATTGCGACGCGCCTGGCGGCCTGCGACCGCTCGATCGATCAGACCAGTTCCTAGTCTAAAACACCGACCTCAAAGTCGGACCGGCGCTTCGCTTTCAGCGCGCCGCGACGTGGATCGACGGCAGGGTCTCCGTCATCCGGTGCATCGGTAACGAAGTCGGCGCGGTGGCGGTGCCGATCGGGTCGGCGATCAGCGGCTTGATCGCGAACGGCGTCGGCGCATCGTCCGGATCGGGCTCGACTGTGATCACCGTCTTGAACCCGGAGGTCAGCACGAGTGGCGGGCTGATGAAGTCCTGGCCGGGAAACGACGGAGGCGCATCGGCGCCGGAGGCGGGACCGGCACCGTCGGAGTCCGCCCCGGCGGGCGAGCGGAACTTGCCGGTCGAGACCGGCCCAGCGGCGCTCGCAACCCAGCCTTCGTACATCCAGCCGCTGGGCAGCGTCGGCAGCGTGAGGCCCGCCGTCGGGCTGCCGCCCGGGGCCGTGGGCGGCACGAGCCACCAGATGCCCTGGTCGTTATCGGCTGTGTTCGAGGCTGTCGTCGGTGTGGCCAGAACGTATGTGCCAGCGGCGGAGCTGAAGTCGGTATCAAGCGCCGACGCGTCGGACGCGCTGAGATCGGCGAGGCTGGCGGCGAACGCACCGCCGGCGATATGCACTTTCGATGGCGCCGGATCGGTGTCGACCGCCGGCTCGATCGTGATGACCGAGGCCGTCGCGGCATTGACGACTGAGCTCGCGACATGGAACGTCGCCGGCGTGGGGGTGCCGCTCGTGTCCACCGAGAACCGACCGGTCGATTGTGGGCCGGCTGGCGTGACGAGCCAGCCCTCGTACACGTAGCCCGAGCCGAGCATCGGCAAGGTCGACGCCGACAGCGTCACGGTCATCTGGTCGGAGCCGCTGCCGTTGCACGCGGCGAACGAGGACAAAAGCAGGCAAGCGAACCCGAAACCAATAAATCGAAGCATGAAAACCTCCCGGTTGGATTAGGAGGGCTATGTAGCGACCAATGACCGAGCCTGCCAGATGGTAAATGTATAGAGGCCTATGCGTATCTTTGATATGGGGCCGTCCCCGGCGTGCCGTCGATCGATCGCAGGCTGGCACGCGCTCACAATAGCTTGGCGGCCTCGAACTGCTCGAGCGCGCGCTCAATCCAGGTGATGGCTGGGTCGCCGAGCCGGTGGCTCAGAAAAGACACCGCGATCGGATGCGCACCGAATCGCCACGGGCGCGGGCGCTCGTCGAGCTCGACCAGCTCCTTGCCCTTGATCGATCGCTCGGCCACGCGTGAGGGCAAGATGGCGATGCCGAGGCCTGCTGCCGCGAGCGCACAGACGACCTCGAAGCTGGCGCACGCGAATTGGCGGCGGCGGCCGTGGCGCGACTGTCGCACGTATCTCGCGACGCTCTTGCCCTTGGCATCGACGGCGCCTTCGAACGCCAGTAACGGTGTGCGTGCGGTAATCGCCAGCGACGGATGGCGATACACCCGGTACTCGTCGCTGAACAGCACGCTCGAATGGACGCCGCGATGCGTAGGTGGATTGACGCTCAAGATCAGGTCCACTTGGCTGCGCCGAAGCGCGTCGAACAGCTCTGAGCTCGGCGCCGTCAGAACCGAGATCTCGAGGCGATTCTGGACGTCTGCGGCATAGCGCAGGAAGCCGGGAAGAAAGTAGACCGCGATGCTCTCGTAGGTGCCGAACGAGATCTGTTGTCGGATCTGCTTCTCGCGGCTCGATCCGGCGCGAAACCGTGCGAGCTCCGCCATCACGTGGTCGGCAAATTCGAACAGCCGCTGGCCGGCCGCCGTCAGCGTGATGCCGGTCCTATCGCGAACGAACAAGCGCGCCCCAGCCGCGTCCTCGAGCTGTCGGAGCGTCCGCGACACCGCAGGCTGGCTGCGGCCGAGAGCCTTCGCCGCCGCGCGGATCGACCGCGCACGTACGGTCTCCAAAAAGATCGGCAGCTTGTCCAGGTGCTCGTCGAGTTGATCCATGGTTTCGACCGGGTCGTCAGGACCGCTCGATCAGCTCGACCTTGTAACCGTCGGGGTCTTCGACAAAAGCGATCATGGTCTTGCCGTGCTTCATGGGGCCCGGCTCGCGGACGATCTTGGCGCCCGCCGCGCGCATCCGGTCGCAGGTGACGACGATCGCATCGGTGCTGATCGCGACGTGGCCGAAGCCGCCGCCCATGGCATAGCTCGTGGTGTCCCAGTTGTGGGTCAGCTCGAGGACCGCCGTGGAGGCCTCATCGCCGTAGCCGACGAACGCCAGCGTGAAGCGGCCCGCCTCGTAGTCCTGGCGGCGCAGCAGCGTCATGCCGAGAATGTCGACGTAAAACTTCAGCGAACGATCGAGGTCGCCGACGCGGAGCATGGTGTGCAGGATGCGCATGGCCCAACGTTACCAGCCCGCGGCGTCTACTTGGGTGCCATCGGCCAAAGCAGGCTCTTACTATGGTGAGACTAGCGGGCCTGCTCTTTTAGGAAGGTCAGCTGGGTCTCGGGCGCCGGCTCGCAGCCGTACTCCTTGACCAGCAGATTGTCGTAGCGGTCCGCGGCGGCGATGAACTCGGAGACCCAGTTCGACAGGTCGCTGGTGGCGTCGCCGGCGCTGGCGAACACGTCAGACATGTGGAACGTCAGGTTCAGCCGCACGATATTTTGCGCCAAGTCGAAGGCCATAGGAGCGTGCTCGGCCGACAGCAGGAAACGAAAAAGATCGCCCAGGCGCTGCTTGCCCGGCTGCACCAGCGGCGACGAAAAGCACAGGTGTTCGGTGCAGCACGACCAGATCTTGATCGGCGCCGAGCCGCTGTAGAACGACCAGTTCAGCGTGCCGTGCCGCGCCAGCACCGGGTCGACGTTGGAGCGGGCAAGCGCGCCTTCGACGAACTGGACGATCGGATGATCCTCGGGCGGATCGAAGTAGGTGGCCAGCTGCACGTCGTCGAGGTCGGTGCCGCACCCGGCGCAGTAGCGATCCGCGTTCTCCAGCAGCACGTCGCACGCCGGGCAATTGACGCCGAACGGCACTCCCTGCTGGCGGAAGCCTTCGACGAACAGATGGGCATCGGCACCGGGAATGCCGAAGCCGACCATGTCGGCCGAGGTCAGCTTGCAGGTGGTCACCGCGACGATGCGCTTCTGCTCGTCGAGGATCGGGCCGCCGGAGTTGCCCGGATTGATCGCCGCGTCGGTCTGGACGTAGTGCTGTCCATCGAGGAGCTGCTTGGGATTGGACACCACCCCTTCGGTGATCGAAAGCGGCAGGCCGACCGGAAAGCCGATGATGTGAACCAGCTGATTGGACTGCAGGTCCGCGACCGGGGCCAGCGTCAACACTTCACCTTCGAGCGGAGTGGACAACTCGACGACGGCGAGGTCGCGCTTGGGGCTGATGCGGCGGACGGTGCCGACCACGCGGCGCTTGTCACGCAGCTCCACGGCCACGGTGCGGTAGGGCGCGACAACGTGACAGTTGGTGACCAGGAGATTGGGGGCGATGAGAAATCCAGAGCCTGTGCCGCCGCCGGTGAAGACCTGAAATACGCCGAGCTTCTCGATATCAACTGACGCGCTCATGATTGCTCTCCGTCGCTTTCTTCCTCGTCCTCGTCGTCCTCTTCATCCTCGTCGTCCTCTTCGTCGTCCTCTTCGCCTTCTTCCTCGGAGCCGCCGAACTGCGCGACCAGCTCCTGCGAATGATCAAAGAGGACATTGGCAGCGTCACGCCACGACTTGCCCGACGCGGCGGCCAGCCCGGCCAGGAGCGCGGCCTCGACCGGCTCGGGCCACGAGAAGCGCGCGAGCAGAAAGTTGTAGCTGCAGATCAGGGCCAGCGCCGCGTCGAAGGGCGTCGACGATTTACGCAGCTGATCGATCTGCTGGATGTAGTCGCTGCCATCGAAGTACCCCGAGATGGTTGCCGGCGTGCCCTCAGCCAGCGGGTTCAACGCGTACTCGGCGTGGCCCAGGCTCTTCCTCAGATCCTCGCTCGAAACCGCCTTCATCTCCTTCGCGAACTTGGCCAGCGTGGTCTCGCGTTTCATTGGGTCTTCGTGAGCGTCGTTGAACGTGCCGGCGCTCTCGGCCAATCGCGACCCCAAAAAGCCGCTCAGCGGCACGACGAGCCAGATGCGATAGTTCGCGTAAGCCGTCATCTCGTTCAAAAAGAACATTGATCGCTTGCGCTGCGACTCTTTACCCAGCTCCTCGACGTCCGCCCAGTGCTGCCGCCACACGGTCTCGGCGACGGCAAACTCCTCGTCGGTAAGCGGCGCGATGTCGGCGCGCTCGAGCGCCGTGGCGCCGAACTGTCCAATCAGCCAATCGTCCTGGGTGTCGGCGGTAAAGGGCATGCGGCGCAGCACCTCGACCACCTTGGCCGGATGCAAGCGCGTCAGCTTGTCGCGAAATTCCAAGAAGAGATCCTCGCCGTGCAGACGCGGCTGATGGAGCTGTCCGGAGGCGCTGACTACCGTCAGGATGTGACGAAGCGCGGCGATGGCCCCGCCGCCGGTCGGCAAGCGGACCACCGGTACGCTGATGGTCAGTTCGTCACCGACGATGCGCGCGGTGAGCTTTGATGAGCCCTGCACGATCGTGAATCCCGCTTCGAGGTTGGGGGTCGCGACCGTCGGAAACAGATGCGCGAACACCTTGTTCAAAGACTCGACGTAACGCCCCTCGTCGGCCAGCCCGGCGGCGGCTTCGAGGAGCTCAAAGTCGGGTTTTGGATAGCGTGCGCGCCGACGGATCGGAGGCGTATAGGTCAATGAGGTGAGAGTCATGGCCCGGCAGCATACCCGACCTTGCGATTGACAGGGAGCGGTGACGCGGCGAAAAAGCCTATTCCGCAAGCGGCTATAATGAGAAGGCCATGGACGCGACGACCTTTCGCGAGCGCCTGCTGACAGTGATGGACCAAAAGTCGCACTGGGCGTGGCCGGCGTTCAGCCACGGCCAGGTCGACAAGGCCACGCTGCACATTCACCTCGAGCAGGAGTACGCGACCTACGTGCGCGACTTCCCCATCTTGGTCGGGCGTGCCTATGTGCAGTGTCCGATTGCGGCGGTGCGGCGCGAGCTGGCGGCCAATCTCTACGAAGAGGAGACCGGCGGCCTGGTCGCGACCAAGCCGCATCCGGAGCTGTTCTTGGACTATCCCCGTGGTCTCGGGATGGACGTCGCCCGCTTCGAAGCGCCGGTGCTGTTGCCGGCGGCGGCGAGCTACCGCGCGCTCATCGACGAGCTGACCCTCCTGCGTGGCTGGGAGATCGCGGCCGCCGTGGTCACCCTGTTCATCGAGGGCTCGCACGAAGAGCGCGCCGAGCTGTCCGGCCAAGCGACCCATCGCGCGCGCCCGCCGAGCGAGCATCCGTTGGTCAAATATTATGGGCTGCCGGTGACCCACTTGCGGCTGTCGCGCGCCCACGCCTTGGTCGAGGGCGACCATCGCCACGCGGCATGGTCGATGGTCCTTGACCACGTGGTCGAGCGGGAAGCGGTGTGCCAAGCGATGGAGCGTATGTTGGGCGCGTGGCTGGCCTATCGCGACGAGGTCGCGGTTGCCTGCGGCCTGGCCCAATAGTCGCCTTTGCCGTCACCTTTGTCGCGTC
>JBBQIO010000188.1:0-6904 GCA_038325015.1 Polyangia bacterium | reverse complement strand
GTCGTGGGCTGTGTCTGCCGCACGCCGCGCAGGCTGGCGACGTCGAAGCCCTGGTGCAGATTCGCGAGCGCGCCACGGCTGGCGCTCGCCGAAGCAAGGAGCAAGCGGCCTCGGCCCAAATGAAGCACTGCGATTTGCGCTCCACCGGCGGCCAGCTCGACATGCTCGAGGCCGCGCTGCTTCGGCTGGTGAACTCTGCTGCCGACGCACCGCAGAAGGCCTCGACCGTCTGCAAGCTCGTCGAAACAGCGCGCTGCGTCATGAGGGACGCGGTTTTGGAGCGCGAGAACGCCGAGCTGCGTCAAATGCTGATCGAAAAGCACCCGCAATTGGCCCGTCAGCTCAAGGTCGTGCGCTGATGCGTTGCCTAACGCGCGCAGGGATCGCTAGGGCGCTTCGCAGCCTCGCCCAGGCCCTTTGCCCCGCCGAGCCGCAGGAGGGCTTATACGAGCTCCTATGCGCTCTGGCGACGGCTCCGGTTGAGCCGCTTCCTGTGGAAGTTGGCGAACCACGACGGCCAGACGGCCCCTTCGAGTGCGCGCGCTGCAATGTGCACCTGGCCTGCGTCGAGGTCTGGACGCCCGAGCAGCGCCGCCGTGGGCTCAAGTTTGTCGGCACGGCCGTCGCCGCAGGGCAGACTTACTGCGCCTACCACGGTGGCTCGACAAGGCACAACGATGCAGGCGATGCCGCCGTCGAGCAGGCGGTCTCATGACGCTGGCCATATCCGGCGTCGCCTCGTGGGGGCTAGGCAAGCCCTGGTCCGAGATGCGCCCCTACGTCGAAGCCGTCGTGGGCAAGCAGGCGGAGATAACCGCACCAGACGCGGATAACTCACCAGCACAAACAGGTAACCAACATCTGCAATCCGCCATCACGGCGGAAAGCAAGAGTGAAGATAACCGACACGGTGTCGGTTTTGTCGGTGGCAAGGCAGCGATGCAGTTGGGAACCGTAAGCGGCAATCAACACGTAGATACCGCACCAGGCGCGGTTTCTAGAAAGGACGCGCCATCCTCCGTGCGCCGGCGCAGAGCCCGCCGGGGAAGGAGAGTAAAGGAGCCCAGGGCGCCTTATCCACTGACACCGACAAGCGCATGCGCGCAATCCTCGCTGCCTTGTAGATTCGCCACTCGGTGGCTTTTCTACCGTCGCAGTGAGTCGGTTACCGGGTTCACCGAAGTAGATAAGGGCCACGATGGCCCTTTACTTCAGGCACTGCAGCTCGGGACCGTGGCGCCAGCGCAGAGCCCGCCAGGGAAGAGCGAAGTAAAGGGCACCGAGCGCCCTTTACTTCAGGCACTGCAGCTCGGGACCGTGGCGCCAGCGCAGAGCCCGCCAGGGAAGATAAGGGAGACGGTCTCCGATATCTCCGAGGCTGACAAAAGAAGGTCTGTGGCTCTCCGCGCGATTCTCCGCGCTCCAGTCGAGGTCCAAGACCTCTACAGGGCCGAGCTGATCAGCCAGAAGGTTGCCGCCAAGCTCGGACCAAAGGACGCAAGCAAGGCGCCGAGCCGACGATGAGGCCGCTCAGCACACAGGACCTCGACGCCGTGCGGAGCGCCATGTCCGGCTCGATGCCGACTGTCGACGCCGAGCTCGCCGGGTACCGCAACGACCCCGTGGGCTTCGTCGAGCATGTGCTCGGCTTACGCCTGTGGTCGCATCAACGGCGTGCGTTAGAAGCCGCTCGCGACCACCGTCGCGTGAGTTGGCGCTCGGCGCATGGCGTCGGTAAAAGCGTGGCTGTTATGGCTATGGCCGTGTGGTGGTTGGTGACGCGTCCCGGCGCGGCGGTCTTGATCACGGCGCCGACGCACCGGCAGGTTGACCGCGTCGACTATCGCACGCTCTTGAGCATCGTCCGCAACGCCCGCCGTCCACTGGGTGGCGAGCTTCACGAGGTTCCCGCCGCAGGTTGGAAGTTCGACGATGGGCGGTTTCTAGTCGGCTTCTCCGCACAAAACGCCGAGTCATTCGCGGGCTTTCATAGTCCAGCCTTGATGGCCATCGCGGATGAGGCTTCAGGCATCGACGCGGGCATATTCGAAGCGTTAAAGGGCGCGTTAACGGGCGACAGCCGGTTATTCCTAGTCGGCAATCCGACTCAATTAAGCGGCGAGTTTTACAGCAGTCACGGGCCGCGTAAATCCGGCCTGTATTACCAGCTCCACACGTCAGCCTACGAAAGCCCGAACGTGACGGGGGAATGCGAGCCGATCCCTGGCCTCGTTGACCAGCTCATGATCGACGAGCAGGCGGCCGACTACGGGGAGGACAGCGCCGCTTTCGCAGTCCGCGTATTAGGCGAGTTCCCGAGTCAGTCGGTGGACAGCGTGATCAGCCTGGCGCTCGTCGAAGCCGCCCGCGACCGTTGGGACGCCAAGGCCGCCGCCGCTTGCACCGCGCTACTCGAAGTGGGCCTTGATCCCGCCCGTTTCGGCGATGACAGCAGTTGTATCGCACTCCGACGTGGCCCATATCTCTTGCAGATCTTAGAGGCCACCAAGCTCGACGCGATGGCCCTCGGTAATCTCGTCGTGCGCACCGTCCATCAGCACCGCCGAACCGGTGAGCGGCCCATCGTGCGCGTCGACTCAACGGGCTTGGGCGGCCCGATTGTGGACCAGCTAAAGCGGCAGCTCCTGGACTGCGATGTAGTCGGCATCGGCGCCGGCGAGAGCCCCGAGAACCCCGCTTATCAACGGCGTCGTGATGAGCTCTGGCATACGCTCCGAGACTGGCTTCGCGACGGTGGAACCTTTGCGCCCGACCCCAGGCTCGAAGCCGAGCTAGTCGCCCCGCGTTACAGCTTTAGCCCGACGCAGAAGATCGTCGTCGAGAGTAAGGACGAGCTGCGCAAGCGCCTACGCCGCAGTCCTGACCGCGCCGACGCACTGGCCTTGGCGGTCTACAAGCCAAGCCGCCCTCGCGTCCGATGGGTCGACACATCGGATATCCGATCGCCCCGCCGCACCGAGTTCATAGACGAGGATCAATGGCTCCTCGGCAACGGCGACCTCAGCCGCTGTCCATGGGGTTAATTAACAAGTACTCATACTGCACAACGCACTAAAAGGAGACCGAGACCATGGCAAATAAACATCCGATGCAAGGCACCCAATCTGAGTTGCAGCAGGCAGTCGACGATGCTGCAAAGAGAGCACAACAACGCGGTGCGGATCAAACCGCCCGCGTAAATCAGCCCGGTTCGACGCAGGTTAACCCGTTTAGCGGCACGCCTAAGAAAGCAGGCCAGTAATGACGACCGTAAACGGACAGATCATCGACCCGATGACGGACGACGAAAAGGACGCCACCCGTAAACACGCTCTAAAATGGGGCAAGACGCCGGCCGAAGCCGAGCAACTGGTCGCCGACGAAGAGGCATATCGCGCCGACCAACGTTTCACCCTGGCACACGCCACGCCCTACGTGCCACCGGTGCCGTACACGGCAGGGAGTTGACCATGCTCTCCGACGATAAACGTGTCGAGGCAAGCGTCTTACTGGCCCGCTTTGGCGAGCTGGGCCCAACCGCGCAGCAGCGGCTTTTAGATGGGACGCATTTGAACGAAGCCGGCGACCTCGTCGTTATGCAGGCTGGCCAGTTGATGCCGCTCCTCGAAGCCGCTCGGGCCCTCCGCGACCGACGGCGACGCCAGCAGGAGGCCGAGACGATTGCCGCTCGTGGCGCCCCTATGGTCTCCACCGCCGATCCCACGGCGCTGTGGCTCGCGTTGCCGCAGATGACGCGCGCGCTATTCGAGCTCGCCGCGCGTACCGACGACGACGCCGAGCGCGAGCTGTTCTTGAAGATCGGCCGGGCGATGCGGTGGCAAACCACGCAGGGCGGAAAGCCGAGCGTGGCAGTGTTAGCGCTTAATTTAAAGGAGCTGACTTAAAATGCGCGATTTAACGAAACTATCAGTTAGCGAGCTATTGGTTTTAGCCCGCAAGAGCACCCGCGCCGAAGCCGATATAATTAAAGCCCGGCTTGAGATCGTAACCGGCCAGTCCGATCTTATCGTCCTATGTGCCGACGACTTGAACGAGCACGACGGCACCGAGTTGGTATTCGGCACCGCGGCAACCGCCGACGTTAGGACGATGTCGATCGATGTGCCGGGTAGCCAGGCGGAAGAATCTACGCCCGACAGCCCGACGCCCGACAAGCAGGAAACCGACGGCAAGTCAGCCCAAAAATGGGGCGGCTCAGGCACAAAATGGGGTGGCACGAACACCACCTACGGGAGCTAAACAATGTCGATAAATTATCAGCTACCAAGCTCAAACGCTGCAGCGCAGCCCCCTGCGCCGGCGCCGGGACCGGGAACGGCCGTCATTGCCACGCTACCAGCAGACGGCGATGCCCTTTCGGCTGCGTCCGTCGCACAGCCGATTAAGGCGTTGACCGACGCGGTCAGTTGGTTATCGATAGCCACCCGGCAGTCGATCCCGATTGCCTCGTCTTCGGCAAGCCTCGGCTACGGCGCCGTGACCTATTCTAGCTCTCCCGCGTTTGGCGGGTCGGTGGTTCCAAGTGGACAGGGCGCCAGCTACGGACCGGCGACCGGGACTCAGTTCTCAATACAAATTCAGACCGGCGGCGCGGTCGGCACGGCGACCTTCAAAACGTCGACCGACGGCGGCAATACCTACGGCGCGCTGCAGACGACCGCCGCCAGCATGACCGATGCGACTACCGGGATCACGCTCGCCTTCTCGGGCAGCACGACGGCTGGCGGAACGGCCATTTTTCGCAGTGCCTTGACGCCGAGTCACGCGTGGTTTGACTCGGCCGGCAATGTCCGCTCGACGGTCGACCACAACGGGTATCGCATGGGGCGCATTAACGAGATAGCCGAAACGTTTGTCAACGTCGCGCCAGGCTTCATTATCTCGGCCGCCGGATCTGGGCCTGTCACGGGCAGCCTGTTCAGTTACACACTCACCGGCTCGTTAAATACCCTGTCCCTGACCTCTGGGTACAACTCTTCCTTTCCGATGCAGTTTGCCTCATTGGGGATCCCGAACACCAGCGGCAATGGAATCAAACTCACGAGTAATGGCAATTTTCCGTGCGGGATGGCGTCGACGGCCGTCGTCTACGAATGGACTTTGGAACTAGCCCTGACATCCGTTACCAATCAATCCGTTCTGTGCGGACTATGGGACGGCGGAAGCAACTATGCAATGGTCCGCAAGCAGAACGCCGATAGCGCGTGGACGTTCGAGTACGCCAACTCCGGAACCGGATCGGCCTTCTCGACCGGGGTTGCATTTGTCACGAATCCTACTCGCTTTCGCATGGAGCTTCACGGCCCTGCTTCGCCGCTAGGTGTCGTTTCGGGGGGTGTTTCGGTAGCAATCCTGTTTATCAATGAGGTGCTGGTTGGTGTCGTGCAGTCTACGGCGCTGCTTCCCCAGGTCGCTGGCGGCCTGTCATTTATAGCTAGCTTTTCAAATACAGCCACCGCCAGCGCCGGCAATATAATCCTATTGTCGGGGATCAGGGCCGTCTGGGCCCAATACCCGACCATATCGGCGTGGCTCTAATGGCCGTCTACACCTATACCGCGACGTTCGCGGCGAGCTCCACGCCAATCGCCGTCGTCTACGCGCCGACCATGTTCACCTTCGGCGTGGACGCCTCCACGGTGATTACAGACGGACTTGGCGCCGTGGGCGGGCTCAAGGGAACCAACACCGGTGGCTCCTCGGGCGGCACCATCGGCAGCAACGGAAACACGTACCTAATTCCACTAGCGGGGCTCTAAAATGCGCGCCGACAGGGTCCATCGCATCACGCTGCGCTTAGCCGGCGACGACGAAGGATCCGTCGTCCGCATACTCCGTTCGCTCCTGAAGCAGCTGGGCCGCGTTCACAAGATCAGGTGCACGGGCATCACGCTCGAAGCGACCGAAGGGAAATGATTTCTGTACACCGGCAAGGCCTCGTCCGGGCGGCTGCGGCCGCGTTCATTTCGGTGTGGCGGTCCCGACCACTCGTTAGAAACGAGGCGCATCGGGCATTTTTAACCGGCGGCATGACCAGAGATAACACCACCCGGCGGCGATATCTCCGCCTTCTTCCCTGGCGGGCTCGGCGCTGGCGCAACGGTTGCCAGCTGTGCGGCCTGTTTGCCGTGGAGGGCAAGAACGAAGTCGCACTGGCAACGGTATCGCCGCCTCGAACAGGGGATCAGTATACCGGTGCTTCCACTCACGACGAGGGAAAGCATGGACACGCTACCGATGAAACGGGCCACGACGGCCCGAATGATAGCGGATCCCGAGTGGTCTCGGTGGTCTGGCCGAGAGATCGCTAGACGATGCGGCGTTGACAATAAGACAGTAGAAAAACTCCGCAAGGCATCTGAGGATCGTCCTCAGATGCCACAAGAAGGCGTTTCCAATATGGAAAACACGACGGTTTCAGATAAAAGCGACGGGTTCCGTCGTCCGGAAAAGGCTGGGGCGAGTATCTGACAGAGCTTGGACTTGGCCAGCGGACAGCACACGACTGGATGAAACTGGCACAGCAGTTCTCGGCGACGACTCCGCTCGCCGCCGAGAACTCCAGGCCGGAGTTCTCAGCGACGACTCCGCTCGCCGCTGAGAACTCCAGGCCGGAGTTTTCAGTCACCAACCTGTCCGTGACTGAAAACTCCACCGGCGCTGACTCCACGGAAGAGGCGGCCGCAGATACGGGCGGTCAGCGCGCACGTAACTCGACTTCCGAGGCCACGGAAGGGGCCTGTCCGTGGCAATGGCAATTCGCCGGAGAGGTTTCACAAAAAGTCAGACCCGTTTGTGAAAACCTCGCCGGGTACTCCGAGGAGATTCCTTGCAGTGTGCATGAAAACCCGATCCCCACCTACGCCAAGGCCGGCATCACCAA
>JBBQIO010000187.1:0-6929 GCA_038325015.1 Polyangia bacterium | reverse complement strand
GAAGAAGGAGACACACATGCCAAAAGCAGGAATTCACCCAGCCTATCAAGCGGCGACCGTCACCTGCGCGTGCGGTCACTCGTATCAGATGGCCTCGACGCGCGGCAGCTACAGCGTGGAAATTTGCGCGAACTGTCACCCGTTCTACACCGGCAAGCAGAAGCTGGTCGACACCGCCGGTCGTATCGAGCGCTTCCAGAAGAAGTACGGCCGCCAGCAGTAAGAGCGGCTCCCGAGGGCAGCCATGTTCGAAAAGCTCCAGTCGGTCGAAGCGCGTTACGAAGAGCTCGACCGACTGCTCTCGGATCCCGCGGTCATCGCGCGGCGCAACGAGTTTCAAAAATACTCCAAGGAGCACTCGGACCTGTCCAATTTGGTGACGGCGTTTCGTGCGCTGCGCACGATCCAGGTCGAAATGGCGGCCAATAAGCCGCTGCTCGATGAAAAAGACGCCGACATGCGGGCGATGGCCAAAGAGGAGCAGACGCGCCTCGAGGTCGAGCAGACCCGCCTGAGCGAGGAGATCAAGGTTCTCCTTTTGCCCCGGGATCCCAAGGACGACAAAAACATCCTCTTGGAGATCCGCGGCGGCACCGGCGGCGAGGAGGCGGCGCTGTTCGCCGCAGACCTGTTCCGCATGTACTCGCGGTACGCCGAGCGCCATCGCTGGAAGCTCGAGATCATGTCGTCGACCGACGCGTCGGCCGGCGGGCTCAAAGAGATCGTCGTCTTGATCAGCGCGACCGGCGGCAAGGTCTACTCGCAGCTCAAATACGAGTCGGGCGTGCATCGCGTGCAGCGCGTGCCGGCGACCGAGGCGCAGGGGCGGATTCACACCTCAGCGGCGACGGTCGTGGTCCTGCCCGAGGTCGAGGAGATCGACGTCAAGATCGAAGACAAGGATCTGGAGATCAAAGTTTCGCGCTCGGGCGGACCGGGCGGCCAGTCGGTCAACACCACCGACTCGGCCGTGCAGATCTTGCACAAACCGTCCGGTATCCAGATTCGCTGCACCGACGAGAAATCGCAGCACAAGAACAAAGACAAGGCGATGAAGATCCTGCGTGCGCGGCTCTACGAAATCGAGGAGCAGAAGCGCGAGGATGCCGAGCGTGAGGCGCGGCGCGAGCAGGTCAAGTCAGGCGACCGCTCCGACAAGATTCGCACCTACAACTTTCCGCAGGACCGCTTGACCGACCATCGTATCGGGCTGACGCGCCACAACCTCAAAGAGATTCTCGACGGCGATCTGGACGACATCATCCAAGCGCTGCGCACCCACTATCAGGCCGAGGCGCTGCGCGGCTGATGTGTGCCGGGTGACGGCGCCAGCGAGCTACTTCAACAGCTGGTTGATCTCGGTCTCGAAGCGCTTGACGTCCTCGGAGCCGTCGAAGCCGCCGTGCACGTAGCGAACGACGCCCTTTTTGTCGACCACGAACGAGCTCGGCATTTTAGGCAGGTCGTAGGCGCCGGCCACGCTTCCCGACGGGTCGAACAGGACCGGCAAGGTCAGGCCGAGCTGGCGCACCAGCCGCTCCGCGTTGCCGCGCTCCTTGTCGATGTTGATGGCCAGGATGGTCACGTTCTTGCCGGCGTAGCGCGTCGCGAGCTTCTGCAGCTCGGGCAGCTCTTTTTTGCATGGCTCACACCACTGCGCCCAAAAGTCCACCACCACCACCTGGCCGCGGTGCGACGACAGCGAGGTCTTGCCGCCATCGAGCGTAGCCAGCGAAAAGTCGGGCGCGCGCATCCCTTTGGAGACGCCCGCCGAGGCGAGCGCGGCCACCGCAAAAACCACCGTGGCGCCTGCCGCTGTCAAAAAGGTCTGTCGCATTGTGCTCCTTGGCGATCGACTAAAGAGGAGAGCTACTTATTCAGCGCCTCGGCGACCCAATCTTTGAACTGATCGGCGTCGAGCGGACCTTGATATTTTCGGCCGGCGATGAAGATCGTGGGTGTGGCGCCGATCTCGAGCTTCTCGCCGTCGCTGCGATCGTGATCGACGGCGGCCTCGGCAGCCGGCAGATCGCCCTTCCACTTGCCCAGGTCGAGCTTCAGATCCTTGGCGATGTGCTCGAGGTCGGCGGCCGAATCGTGCTCCTGATCGCCGCCGAACAGCTTGTCGTGAAAGGCCCAGAACTGCCCTTGCCGCCCGGCCGCGATGGCCGCCGTCGCCGCGCCGCGTGCGTCAGGATGGATGGTGGTCAAGGGGAAGCACTTGAAGATCAGATTGACCTGCCCTGGGTAATCCTTGAGCACGCTCTCCAGAATCGGCTGGATGTGCTTGCAGTGCGGACACTGGAAGTCGGAAAACTCGACGATCGAAACCTTGGCCTTGGCGTCGCCACGCACCGGCGAGCCCTTGACGTCGATGACGACCTTGGGTGCCGAGAAACGCAGATCGTACTGCTCCTCGGTCTCGCTCTCTAAAAAGTGGGCGCTCAGTAGCGTAACCAGATAGCGCGCAGCGTAGAGCGAGCGTTTGCAGGCCGGGTCGGTGCGCAAGGAGACGGCCAGCGAATGCGGCTTGCCGCAGGCCGATGGATATTTTTGCGTGAGCCGGCCGAACGAGGCCTTTTCGTCGTCTTGCAGCTTGGAAAGATCGACGCCGGGGAGCGACGGATCGTTGACCGCCGCCGTGCTTTTCGCCGCTGCGCCGGGGTGCGCGGAATCGGCGTTGGCCTTGCCGCCGGAGCAGCCGGCGCTCAACGTCGCGAGCGTGCCGAACGTTGCGAGGGCCAGCGTGACACGATGAACCATCGACGAAGCGGACAGAATGGAGAGCATGGCCCAAAGGTGTTAGCCGAGTGGAAACGGCGCGTCAAGATGGGTCGGTAGCACCTTGACCACCCTCGTCACGCATGTTACCTACCCCGACTGAATGAACCATCATTCATCGCGCCGCGTGGCGGCCAAACGGCGTAGCGGCCCGAACCGTGCGGTCGCCGACACGCCGACCGCGGATCGACCGCCGGCGTTGGCCGACGCTCCGCCACCCGGCAAGCGCGAGCGGATCTTGGACGCGGCCGTGCGGGTGTTTGCCAAAGAGGGTTTTTACAACGCCAAAGTGGCGCAGATCGCCGAAGCGGCCGGCGTCGCGGACGGAACGATCTACCTCTATTTCAAGTCCAAGGACGAGTTGCTCATCAACTTGTTCGAAGACCGCATGGAGCGGATTAACGCCAATCTGCGCCAGGCGCTCGAACGGGCCGACTCGGCCTACGAGCGCATTCGACTGGTGGTGCACATGCACCTGCAGCTCACCGAGCAGAACCGGCACATGGCCGAGGTCATCTGCGTCGAGCTGCGCCAGTCGTCCAAGTTCATCAAAGAGTACGCCAATCCCAAGTTCGCCGAGTTCCTGCGCCTGATTGCCGGTGCCCTCTCGGCGGGGCAGTCGAGCGGCGAGCTGCGCGCCGATTTCGATGCGCCGGTGGTGGCGCGCGCGCTCTTCGGGGCACTCGACGAGATCGCGCTGGCCTGGCTGGTGCGCGGGGCCGCGCGGGTCGATCTGTCGCGTGCCGCCGAACAGCTCACGCGCATCTTCATCGATGGGTTGCGCATCCAGCCGGCTCCGCCACAGCCGGCCAAAAGCAAAAAATAGGAGTCGAACGTGAAGATCCTGGTCACCGCGAAGCGAGTTCCCGATCCCGAGCAGAAGGTGAAATTCAAAGACGGCGCCCTCGACCAATCGGCCGTGAACTGGCAGCTCAACCAGTTCGACGAGTACGCCGTCGAGGTGGCGCTGCGCCTGACCGAGGCCGGCCAGGGCGGCGCGCGCGTCGCCGGCGACGAAGTGATCGTGGTGTCGATCGGACCCAAAGAGGTGCAGCAGCAGTTGCGGTCGACGCTGGCCATGGGCGCGGACCGGGCCATTCTGGTCGCCGGGGACGACGCCCAGCTCGACGCCGAGGTGGTGGCGCGGGTGGTGCAAAAAATCGTCGAGACCGAAAAGCCGGACCTGGTGCTGATGGGCAAGCTGGCCGCCGACTCCGAGGCCAACGACGTCGGTCAGCGCCTGGCTGGCTATCTCGGCTGGCCGCAGGCGACGTTCGCCGCGACGGTCGAATTGGCCGACGGCGGCAAGGCGCTGGTCGTAGGGCGTGAGGTCGACGCCGGCGTCGAGACCAAGAAGGTGCATCTGCCGGCGGTCGTCACGGTCGACTTGCGCGCCATCGCGCCGCACGCCGTCAAAAACGGCAAGGGCAACGCGACCTATGCCGACGGGCCGCGCTACGCGTCGCTCAAGGGGATCATGGCGGCCAAGAAAAAGACCATCACCGATACCACCTTCGCCACGCTCGGCGTCGAGGCCAAGCCGCGGGTCAAGGTCACGGCCTACACCGCGCCGCCGGCACGCAAGGCGGGCATCAAGGTCGCATCGGTCGAAGAGCTGGTAGCCAAGCTGCACAACGAAGCGAAGGTGATTTGATGGGCAACGTTCTCATTGTCGTCGAAGGGTCCGAAGGGCAGCTGCGCACCGGTTCGCTCTCCGCCGTGACCTTCGGCAAAGAGATGCGCGCTCAAGGCGGCGGCGGCGAGCTTTACCTGCTGGTCGTCGGCCACGACGTTGGCAAAATCGCCGAAGAGGCGGCCAAGCTGGGCGCCAAAGAGGTGCTGACCGTCGATAATGCTGCAATGCAGCATTATCTTGCCGAAAGCTACGCTCCGGTGGTCGCCAAGGCGGCACGCGAAAAGGGCGCGACGCTGGTGGCCGCGACCGCGACCTCGTTCGGCAAGGATCTATTGCCGCGTGTCGCCGCCCTACTCGATGCCGGGATGGTCTCTGATGTGGCGGCAGTCGTCGGCCCCAAGAAATTCCGCCGCCCCATGATGGCGGGCAACGTGCTGGTCGAGGTCGAGGCACTCACCGACGTGGTCGTGGTCAGCGTTCGCCAGACCGAGTTCGCCCCGGCGCAAGCCGAGGCGGCGGCGGCAACGATCACCGCATTCGACGGCGGCGCCGGCGAAGCCAAGGGCGCCGAGTTCGTCTCCCTGGCGGCAGCCAAGAGCGAGCGTCCCGAGCTAACCGACGCCAAGGTCGTGGTCTCGGGCGGCCGCGGCATGCGGGAGGGCAAGAACTTCGAGCTGGTCGCGCAAATAGCGGACCTCTTGGGAGGCGCCATGGGCGCGAGCCGGGCCGCGTGCGACGCCGGGATGGTGCCCAACGATCTGCAGGTCGGGCAGACCGGTAAGGTGGTGGCGCCTCAGCTGTACCTGGCGATCGCGATTTCTGGCGCGATTCAGCATCTGGCCGGAATGAAGGGGTCCAAGGTGATAGCGGTGATCAACAAAGACCCCGAAGCGCCGATCTTCCAGGTCGCGGACTATGGCTTGGTGGCGACCTGGGAAGCGTCGCTGCCGCTCTTAATCGAGGAGATCAAGAAGCTCAAAGCCGCCCAGCGTTAGGCCCCTAAGGTCCCTTCCTCGAAAGCACTTTAAGAAATAGTCATGAAGCGGCTGCGCATCGGCGACCGGATCTTGCGCGTCCGCGACGAGGGCGAAGCGACGCCTGCCCTCCTGTGCATCCATGGTGCAGGCAGCTCCTCGGTCGTGTGGATGGAGCTGGTGCGCCGCGCCGCGGGGGTACGCCGGATCGTCGCGCCCGACCTGCCCGGCCACGGCCAGAGCGATGCCTGGCACGCCGATGTCGACGCCATCACGCTCTATCGCGACGCCGTCGGAACCGCGGCCGCGACGCTTGGCCTGGAGCGCGCCATCCTGGTCGGCCATTCCATGGGCGGGATGGTGGCGTTGGCTTGTGCCGCGGCGTGGCCCGAGCGTGTCGCTGGGTTGGTGATGGTGGCGTCAGGCGCGCGACTGCCGGTCTCTGCCTCGCTGCTACAGCGAGCCGAGCGGGAGCCTGCCAAGCTCGCCGGCTGGTTGGCCAAGGTCGGCTTCTCGCCGTCGACCCCGCCGGAGATCGCCGAGCGCTGGGCCAGCCTGGCGTTTGCCGATTCGCTCAACGCCCAGGCCCCAGGCGCGCTCGATCAAACGGCCTACGTCGATTTTTCGGCGGTCAACGCCTTCGACGGACGGGCACTTTTGGCCCAGGTGCAGTGTCCGACCCTGGTCATCACCGGCAAGGACGACCGTCTGGCCTCACTCGATCAGGCAGCCGAGATCGTGGCTGGCATTTCTGGCGCGACGCTCGAAGTGGTCGCCAACGCCGGCCACATGATCGTGCAGGAGCAGCCCGCGGCATTTTGGCAAATCCTGCAAAAATTCCTGACCGAAAAGATTAAATGAGCTTCTTGACGCACAGGATCTCGTCGATGTCGTCGCGGACGAAGCCCTTCAACGTCCCCATCTCGGTGTAGCCACGCCGCGCGTAAAAGCGCCGCGCCCCCTCGTTGAACGACGATACGAGTAAAAACAGAGCCCGACTCTTTTGCCCGACCTGGCGCTCGACCTCGTCGAGCAAGAGGCCGCCTATCCCCTGCCCTTCGGAGCCCGGACACAACGCGATCAGGCGCAGATAGCCGCCCGGTCCAAAGATGCCGGTGCGCTCGAACCAGGCCATGCCAAGCAGCATTTCCTGCTGCGCCACAATGAAGCCATGCCCGGCGTCGAGCGCGCGCGCGAATGCCGAGGACAGCGCGGTCGGAGTCGAGCCGTAGCGGACCATCAGCGGCTGCTTGGCGATCTGCTCGCTGAGATAGCTCAGATCCTCGGGCCGTCCGGCGCGCAGGGTCATGGGTGCGATCGCAGCGGCTTGGGGCGTCGCACGCGTGCGACGGGCGTTCGGCCCGCTGATCGACGCAGCTCAGCTTCGTAGCCGAACATCTGTTTTTCCTGCGCCGCCGTCGCGTGATCGTAGCCGAGCAGATGCACCAGACCGTGCACGGCGAGATGAAACAGCTCATCCACCAACGCGTGGCCGGCGCTGCGAGCCTGCCGGCGCGCCGTGGGCACCGAGATGATCA
>JBBQIO010000186.1:0-6946 GCA_038325015.1 Polyangia bacterium | reverse complement strand
GTCTCGGCCGAGATCTCCTTACCGTCGAGGAACGCCTCGGCGAGGTGATCGTCGAAGTCGGCCAGCTTCTCCACCAAGTCGTGGCGATGCTGTTTGGCTTCGTCGAGCAGGTCGGCGGGAATCTCCTCCTGCCGGATGTTCTCGCCGTTGTCGCCGTCAAAGTAGTGCGCCTTCATCTTGACCAGATCGATGATGCCGTGGAACTTGTCCTCGGCGCCGATCGGCATCTGCACATTGAGCGGGTTGTGCGACAGCTTCTCTTTGAGCATCTGCGTGACGCGCCACGAGTTGCCGCCCGGACGATCCATCTTGTTGATGAAGGCCAAGCGCGGCACGTGATAGCGCTTCATCTGGCGGTCGACAGTGATCGACTGCGACTGCACGCCGGCGACCGAGTCGAGCACCAGGATCGCGCCGTCGAGTACGCGCAGCGCGCGCTCGACTTCGATGGTGAAGTCGACGTGTCCGGGGGTGTCGATGATGTTGATGTTGTACTCGCCCCACTCGCAGAAGGTCGCCGCCGACTGGATGGTGATGCCCTTTTCGCGCTCGAGGTCCATCGAGTCCATCTTGGCGCCGACGCCGTCCTTGCCGCGCACTTCGTGGATGGCGTGGATGCGGCCGGTATAATAGAGGATGCGCTCGGTGAGCGTGGTCTTGCCCGAGTCGATATGCGCCGAGATTCCAATGTTGCGGACTTTTTCGATGGTCGCCATGTGCGTAGAGTTCCCTTGGTCCTCGTTGTGCAACTGTCGCGGGCGCGAGATAGCAGACCTGCCTATCAAAATCCAGCTCCTTTAGAACGAGGAGGGCAAAAGTGCTAGGCTCACGCCCCTCCCAATGGCCACCTCGACTGCGACACCGACTCCTCCTGCCGCCGATGCCCCGTTACCCCGCTGGGCCGACGAACTGCGTCGCCGTTACCTTCGCGGCGAGGCCTGGCAGTTCGTGCTCCACGGCAACGTGCACGATCTGAACCTGGTCGGCGGGCGGCTGTACACGCTGTCCGAGCTTTTGGCGCAGGTGCTTTTAGAGCGCTCCAAAGACACCGTGATTCTGTACAACGTCTCGACCGGCGTGCGCTTCGGCAAGCGCAAGCTCAAGATCGACGGCGGCCTCGAAGATCTGATCCTTTCCAAAGAGCCGGCCAAAGTCTTGCCGCTCATCGAACGCGTGCTGACGACCGAGGATCGCGTCGCCGTCGTGCTGGAGTATGCCGACAGCATCGCGCCGGCCAGCGACACTTCGTTCTCGACCGTCGACGACCGTGCGGCGGTCGTCGCCCTGCACCGCTGGTCGCTCCTCGGCTCGCTGGAAAAGGCCGATTCGGTCGTCATTCTCACGGTCGAGAATCTCTCCGAGCTCAACGCCAAGCTGGTGTCCAATCCGCGGGTCGGCACGGTGCACGTGCCGATGCCCAACAAGGCCGAGCGTGCGGCATTGATCGCACACATCGACTCCGACCTTTCGCCCGCAGATCGGGATCGTCTCGCCGAGATCACGGCCGGTCTCAAGCTGATCCAGATTCGCTCGATTCTCGGCACGCAAGACACGCCATCGGACGACAAGGATGAGCGGCGAAAATATCTACTCGACCTGCTGTCGCCGGGAACGCCGCCGACCGCGGCCACGCTGGAGCGCGCCGACAAGCTGTCGCAGATGACGCAGGGGATGACCAAAGAGGCCATTCGCAAGCTGATCGCGCCCGACGGTCAGCCGCCGGCGCCGAGCGAGGATTCACGAGCCGAGATCGACCGGCTGGTGGCGGCGCGCAAGCGGGAAATCATCGAGCGCGAGTGCTCGGGCCTGATCGAGTTCGTCGAGCCGCACCACGGCTTCGACGTCGTCGGCGGCATGGAAGAGGTCAAAAAAGATCTGCTTGCTGTCGCCGCCAATATTCGCAGCGGCCGCCGGCAGCGCGTGCCCATGGGCATCCTGTTCACCGGGCCGATGGGCACCGGCAAGACGTTCGTCGCCGAGGCCTTCGCCAAGGAGTGCGGGCTGACGACAATCAAGCTCAAAAACTTTCGCTCCAAGTGGGTCGGCGCCACCGAAGGCAACCTGGAGAAGATCCTGGCCGTGATCCAGGCCATTGGGCAGATCATCGTGGTCATCGACGAAGGCGACCGCGCGTTCGGCAATGGCGACGGCGGCGACACCGACGGTGGCACATCATCGCGCGTGATCGGCCGCATCAAAGAGTTCATGAGCGACACCGAGAATCGCGGACGCGTTCTGTTTTTGATCATGACCAATCGGCCGGACAAGCTGGACATCGACATCAAGCGTGCCGGCCGCATCGACCGGAAGATTCCGTTTCTTTATCCGCAGACCGCCGAAGAAGTCGTGCGCGTGCTCGAAGCGCAATTCCGCAAGAACCATGTGACGACCGAGCTCGTATTTCCCCGCGATGAAGCGGTGGTGACGCCGCTGTGCGGCTACTCCAATGCCGATATCGAAGCCATCGTGTTGACCGCGGCGGACTACGCGGCGCAGCGCGACGGAAGCAGCGCGCTCGACGTGGCGGTCACGCTTGCCGACTTTTCCCAGGCGGCGAAGGATTATTTACCCTCCCGCGATGTGTTGATGATCGAGTACATGGAGCTGCTGGCGGTTTTCGAGGCGTCGAATCGGCGGATGCTTCCGCCCAAATATGCGCAGGTTCCCGTCGAGGAGCTGCAGGCGCGGTTGGCGCTCTTGCGAGCTCAAGTCGGCAATCGACGTTGATTTTCCAAACTGGCCCGAGCGGCCACAGGAGCGAGCAATGGAATTTTTTCCCGAGGTGCATCTCGATGGCAAGACGGCAGAGGCCATGGCGCGTGGTCTGTTCGCGGTGGCGCGCGTCGATGGGCTGCACGAGCGCGAAGCCGGATTGATCGCTTCGTTCTGGATGGATGCCGGTGCCGGTCACGGCCTGTTGAGCGATCTCGAGCGCGAAGCGCCGATCACCGCGGCTGAGTTGGCGACCGCGCTGCGCACACCCGAGGAGCGCGAGCTGTTCATGAAGACGGCGGTTCTCTTGACCTGGGCCGACGGCGTCGTCAGCGATCAAGAAAAGGAGATTTTGGCGAGCTTCGGCGAAGCGCTGAGCATCGATGCGGCGGGAATCAAGACGCTCGACGATCAGGTCAAGCTGTACCTGCTCAACCACGTCTCGCACTTGGCGAACAGCGAAGCGGCGGCGCAGGTGGCGCAGAAGCTCGGCGTTTAACGAGCCAATTCGATCCGACCGATATCGATCTGGTGTGGTGTGCTGTCCGGTTAATTCTGCGGGCTTTCGACAGCCGCCTCGACTCGCTCGCTGCGTTGCACTGACCTCAAATACAGACAGTATTCGTCGGGCAGCGCGCCTTGCGCCCGAGCCGATCCGGCAGCCGCAAGATCCACACAATTAACCGGACAGCACACTAGTCGATTTAGCCCGACCAGATCGATCAGATCGGGGTCTCTACGCAGCCGTGTAGGTCGTTGCGCTGCGCTGACCCTTGGTCTTGACCTTTTTCGCAGCGCGCAGACGCAGCAGGCCCGACGCAATCGACGTCTTGGGCAGCTTCAGCCCTTTGCCAATTTCGAGCGAGCGCAGACCGGGGTGAGCTTTGATGTGCGCCATCAGCTGCACGTCATCGCTGGCCACTTGCGTCGATGAGCGACGCGACCCTTTGCCACGACGACCGCGCGTGGCGGCGGGAGCGGCATGCGTCGCGCCAGCGCCATTATCGAGCGTGGGATTTTTGCGCGGGCGTCCGGGACTGCGCTTGGCGACCGCCGCGCCGTGATGAATCGTGCCGGTGCCGGCAATCTCAGCGGCGATCTGGCGGCGAACGATATGGACAATCTCCTGCGCCATCTCGTTGGATACGCGGGAAACAATAGAGTGAACCAGGGTCTCAAGGTTGTGTGCCATGGCGGCATTGGACACAAGACAGTTTAATTAATCAAGTTCCTTAAGGCCCGAGAACAAAGAACTTGATCGTTTGTGCCAATCAGCGATTGAAGAACGGCAGAAAGCGACCCACCGCCACAAGCCCAGACAACAACCCAAGAACCAGTGGAGGGACCATCGTTTCTTTCAAGCGGGCATGGGTCGCCGTGGCGCCGATCATGATCACCAGCAGGGCGGCGGCCGCGATGGGAGTGAGGATGGGCATAATTCCGGTCCACCAAGGCACAACCAGGCCGACTGCGCCCAGGATTTCGGCGAGCCCGAGGAGCTTGATGGACGCCGGCGCGACGTCTTTCGCCCAAGGCATCTTCTGTACTAGCTTCTCTTTGGGTGTGACCAGCTTCATCATTCCCGCCCCGATGAATGCCACGGCGAGCAAACCCTGAATGATCCATAGAGCCATGTTCACGCGACATCTCGATTGCGTTGTTCGTTGTGTCTATGATCTTTTGCGATGAGCACATAGACGGCCGGGACGACGAATAACGTAAATAGAGTTCCAATGCTCATTCCGCCGACCAAAACGATGCCAATCGAATTGCGCGCAACTGCGCCGGCGCCGGTCACCAAGGTCAATGGAAAATGTCCGACCACCGTCGCCACCGTGGTCATCAAGATAGGCCGCAGTCGGGTCACGGCGGCGGCCTGAATCGCGTCCAGCTTGCTCATTCCCAGCTCCTGCTGAGAATTGGCGAACTCGACGATCAAGATGCCGTTCTTCGAAACCAGCCCGACCAGCGTGACCAGACCGACTTGCGAATAAATATTCAGCGTCGTGGTCCAGCCGTCGGTCAGCGGGAAATGCATGCCCGGCGGCCCCGAGAACTTGAGAAACGCGAAGATCAGCGCACCGAACATGGCCAATGGCACCGAGCCGGCCAGAATCACAAATGGGTCACGGAATGAATTGAATTGCGCGGCGAGCACTAGGAAAATAAGCACCAAAGCCAGCGCCATGGCCGGTAGGAACTTGCCGGATTCCTGGCGCAGCTGACGCGATTCGCCGGTGTAATCGATGCGGTAGCCGGGCGGCAGGATCTTGGCCGCAGCGTCTTCCAGAACGCGCAACCCGCCGTCCAGAGAGCGCGGCGCGACGCCCGATATTTTTACGGCATTCAGCTGCTGAAATCGATTGAGCGTGCGCGGCTCGACCCCGCTACGAAATGTGGCGACTGCATCCAGTGGCATGACCTGGCCATTGGGTCCGGTCACGTTGATCTTGCCGAGCTGCTCCGCGGTGAGCCGGCCGGCGCGCTCGATCTGCGGAATGACCTTATAGCTGCGACCGTCGAGATTGAAGCGGTTGACGAAGTTGCCGCCCAGCATCGCCGACAGATCGGCGCCGATCTGCTGCAGGCTCAATCCCATGACCGCGAGCTTGTCGCGGTCGAGGACGATATCCGTCTTCATCTGATCGATACGCACATCCGGCGTTGGAGGAAATGCGAACTGTCCACTCTTGACCGCGGTGTCGATCAATTGTTGTGCGTAGCGCATGAGCTCTTCGTGACTCGCGGTGGATGCGATCACGAACTCGACGGGAAACGTGCCGGCGCTCGGTAGCGCCGCCGGCAAGAACACCGGAGCTCTGAGCCCGGCGAGCTTAGACAGCTTGAAAAACGTCTCCTCTTGAATCGGAAAAATGGAGCGCTTCCGCTCTTCCCACGGCTTGGCCAACATGCCAGCGAAGCCGCCGGTGGGAAAGGTGATCTGGAAGGTGTGATCGCATTCCGGCACGGACTCGAACAGGTGCTCGATTTGCGCAGTCGATGGAGCAAGCTGCTCGAGCGTCGCATTGGGCGGCACGTCGATGGCGCCGAACACGATGCCTTGGTCTTCGTTGGGCGCCAGCTCCGCGGGCGAAAACATATACATCGGAATGACCAGCACGGAGAGCGTGATCCAAACCATGTACACCGCAGGACGGGCGTTGAGCGTTCCCTTGAGCGCTCGCGCATAGGTGGAGCGAATCCAGTTGAATCCGCGGTCGATTGCCCTGACCAGTGCATTGGGGTTGGGTTCCGACCGCAACAGACGCGACGACATCATCGGCGACAGCGTCAGGGCCACGATCCCGGAGATGAAAACTGCACCCGCTAGAGTGAAGGCGAACTCGCGAAACAGAGCGCCCGTCAACCCTCCTTGAAAGCCGATCGGCGCGTACACCGCGGCCAGCGTGATGGTCATGGCGATGATCGGCCCGACCAGCTCACGCGCCCCGGCCAGCGACGCTTCGAGCGGGGTTTTGCCCTCACGCATGTTGCGCTCGACGTTCTCGACCACGACGATGGCATCGTCGACCACCAGACCCACCGCGAGGACGACGGCTAGGAGGGTCAAGAGGTTTACAGTAAAGCCAAACACCATCATCAAAAACACGGCGCCAATCAGAGAAACTGGAATGGCGACCAGGGGAACCAGCACCGTACGGAGCGAGCCCAAGAAGAGAAAGATCACCAGCGCGACGATGCCCACCGTTTCGGCGAGGGTCTTTTCGACCTCCGAAATTGCGCTCTTGATATATTTGGTCGAATCGAATGCGACCGTGGCATTCATCCCAGTGGGCAGCTCGCTCTTGATCAGCGCCAGCTCGTGATTGACGCGCGCAATGACGTCGAGCGAGTTGGCGTTGGGCAGCACCCAGACGCCCATGAAGACCGCCTTTTTACCCGACAGGCGGACGTCTTGATCGTAGGTGTCGGCGCCCAAAACGACGTTGGCGATATCGCCCAACCGGACCAACGTGTCACCTTCACGGCGAATCACCAGCTGACGAAACTCTTCGACCGATTTGAGGTCGGTCGAGACCGTCAAATTGACTTGAATGAGCCCGCCCTTGGTCTGCCCGATCGCCGCCAGATAGTTGTTGTTGGCCAGCGCCAACCGCACTTGCGCCGGACTGACGTTGAGCGCGGCCATCCGGTCCGGCTTGAGCCAGGCACGAATGGCAAACGTGCGCCCGCCCAAGATGTCGGCGCGCTGTACACCCTCGAGCGCCGACAT
>JBBQIO010000185.1:0-6986 GCA_038325015.1 Polyangia bacterium | reverse complement strand
CCGCGCTGGCCGTTCGGCGAGGTCCGTCGCGCGGCGCTGGCGCTGTCGCGCGAAATCGAACGGCGAGCGCCGACGCTGGCCACGTCCAAGTGGTGGAAAGAGGAGCGGCACGGCGTGTTCCTCGACTACAACCAGAACGCCAAGGATCGGACGACGTGCTCGGCCTACTCGGTCCGGCCGTTGCCCGACGCGCGCGTCTCGACGCCGCTCGCCTGGGACGAAGTGGCCAGCTGCGAGCCGGCCGACTTCACGGTGTTGACGGTGCCAGCGCGCTTCCTGCAACTCGGCGATCTGCACGCGCGACAGGACGAAACGCCGGGCTCGCTCCAGGGGCTGCTCGAGCTGGCGGCACGCGACGAAGCGTCGGGGATTCCCGATGCACCCTGGCCGCCGCACTTCGCCAAGGCGGAGGGTGAGGCGCCACGCGTGATGCCGTCGCGGGCTCGCTCGGCCGCAGCGAAACCGCGCACGCCGCGGGAAAAAATGCCGCTGATTACGGTCGCCAATTCGCCGAGCAAGGAGGCTGCGCTGGCCGGGCTGGCGGCATGGAAGGAGCGGCATGCTGCGGTTGCGGCGCTCTTGGCGGTCGATGATGTGCTCGTCGATTCGATGCGCGGGCGTTCGTCGACGTGGACCAGGATCCGGATCAACTTGCGCCATGTTCCCGAGGCCGAGCGACCGCCGGCTGAGCCGCCATCACCGGACGACGATCCGACCAGGCAGTGGCGTCAGCGCCAGCCTACATAAGAGGATCGACCGACGCTATGCGCGGCGAAACAGCGCGGCCAGCTCATGTGGCGCCACCACTTCGAGCTGCGCGAACGTGCACTCGCTCGTCGCCTTGTCCGGACGCCAGCGTCGGAATTGAGCGGTGTGCCGAAAGCGTGTCCCCTGCATGTGATCGTACGCGACCTCGACGACGAGCTCGGGACGCAGCGCCACCCATGATAGATCTTTGCCGCCGCTCCAGCGGCTCTTGCCGCCCGGCATGCGCCCCTCTTTGGCCTCGGCCCAGCCGCCCCAGGGATGGTCGCCGAGCGCGCCCTCGGCCATCCGATAGGGCCCGAGCGTCTCCACCAGCTCGTGCCTTTTATCGTCGGTGAAGCTGGCGACCACGCCGACGTGCTGCAGCACTGCGCGATCGTCGTAAAGGCCGAGTAAGAGCGAGCCGACTTGATCTTGACCGCGCTTGTGCCAGCGAAAGCCGGCGACCACGCAGTCACAGTCGCGCTCGTGCTTGACCTTGAGCATCGAGCGCTTGTTTGCCTCGTAGCGGCCGGTCAGCGATTTGGCCATCACGCCGTCGAGACCGGCGCCTTCGAAGCGATGGAACCAATCGTTGGCGATCGCGCGATCCGTCGTTGCTGGAGTCAAGTGCAGCGGCGGCTCGATGTTGGCCAAGAGGGACTCGATGAGCGCGCGCCGAGCGCTGAAGGGCACCTCTCGCATGTCGCGCTCGCCGACGCAGAGCACGTCCCAGAACACGACCGAGGCCGGCGTCTCCTTGGCCAAAAGCGCGGCGCGCGACGCTGCCGGATGAAGGCGCAGCTGTAGCGCCTCGAAGTCCAGCCCGCCCTGCCCTGCGATCACAATCTCGCCGTCGAGCACGCAGCGCTCCGGGAGCTGCCGCTTGAGCGGCTCGGCAAGCTCCGGGAAATAGCGATCGAGCGGCTTTTCATCGCGGCTCTGAATGAGCAGCTCATCGCCGTCGCGGAAAACGAGGACGCGAAATCCGTCCCACTTGGGCTCGAACAGCCAGTCATCTCCGTCGGGCAGCGCAGCCACGCGCTTGGCGAGCATCGGCGGCACGGGCGGCGAAACGGTGAGCTTCATCGGCGATTTTCGTCCTCTTTGACGGCGAGATTGGGGCCAGAACGAATGCGGCGACGATCCGCCGCGGGCGTGTGACGGTGGCCGTCGCGGCCATTGTACCGAGGGTGCGGGCCAGCAAGCGACCCCGAAGTCACAAGCCCAGTACAGTTACGGCATGCATACGGCTAAAATCGTCAGCCTCCTGTGCGTCGCCCCGTTTTTGCTCTCCGCCGGATACGGATCGGTCATCGATCCCATCTTCGCCTTCGGACCGCCCGGCCCGCAGCCCGGCTGCGCGGTCGGTGTCTTTCGCGGCGGCGAGATCGCCTTTGCCAAAGGCTACGGATTCGCCAGCCTCGAGCACAGCGTTCCCATCACGCCGACGACGACGTTCGAGATCGGCTCGATGTCCAAGCAGTTCACGGCCACGGCCATTCTTTTGCTGCTCCAGGACGGCAAGCTCGCGCTCGATGACGACGTGCGAAAATACATTCCCGAGCTACCCCGCTACGGCCGCACGATCACGCTGCGCCATTTACTTCACCACACCGGCGGGCTGCGCGAGTACGACGAACTGCTCAATCTGTCCGGGTGGGATCCTGCGGACGTTGCGACCGAAGCCGAGGCGCTGCATCTGGTCACGCTACAAAAGGGGGTCAACTTCCCCGCCGGGACCGAGTGGAGCTATTCGAACACCGGCTATTTCTTGCTGTCGATCGTCGTCAAGCGGGTCAGCGGCCAGACGCTGGCCGCGTTCAGTAAGGCCAGAATCTTCGATCCGCTGGGCATGAAGGACACGTCGATCTTGGACGACCACACCAAGCTCATCGCGCGGCGGGCGACCGGCTACACCCCTCAGGACAAGACGTTTGGCGTCAACCTGAGCAACCGCGAGATGACCGGCGAGGGCAACATCCAGTCGACCATCGTCGACCTGGCGCGCTGGGACGCAAACTTCTACCAGCCCAACGTGGGCGGCGCAGCGTGGCTGCAGGCGATGCGCACCCCGGGCCGGCTCGACGACGGAACGCCGCTGACCTACGCGATGGGGCTGATGCTCAAAACGGTCAACGGCATCGCCGAGGAGGAGCACTCCGGCGGCTGGGCGGGCTATCTGGCCGACTGGCGGCGCTATCCCAAGGAGCGTGTGTCGGTGGTCTGTTTGTGCAATCGCGATGACGTCAATCCACTGGCGCTGACCCAGGCCGTGGCGGCGACGATGCTTCCGGCTCTGCTCGCGACCGCGCCCAGCGTCGCGCCAACGACGCGCGCACCTGCGTCCGACGTGGCCGCGCTGGCCGGCGCCTATCTCGAGCCCGAGGGGCTCGTCGTGCGCACATTCGCTGTCGACAAACAGGGCGCCCTGGCGATCGGCGTGTCGCTCAAGGGCGAAGGTCCGCCGCGCCCGCTGGAGCCGATCGACGCGCGAACGTTTCGCATGCATGGCGCCGAGTCGCGCTGGATTTTTGCCGGCGCCGGTACTGCCGCGATGCGTGTGACACGCAGTGCGCCGGGTGAAAAGGCACGGACGTTCGAGCGGTTTGTTCCGGTGAAGCTGACTGCAGCCGAGCTCGTGTCATACGTCGGCCGCTACCAGAGCGAAGAGACGACGCACGACTTCGAGGTCGCGGTGCTCGACGGCAAGCTTTCGTCCGGGCCGTGGGGCAAGGCGCACATGGCGACACAGTTGGAGCCGCTTCGGCGCGACCGGTTTACCGCGCCGGAGTACGGCCTCGTCTTCGGTCGCGATGCCAAAGGCCGTATCACTACGCTGACGACTGTCTTCGACGGTCACCACGCGATGGAGTGGACGAAACGCTGAGCTCGCGGCGGCGCGGTCGATCTTAGGATCGATCGTCGTCTAACCATTAGGCAGGAGAACCGCGGGCTTGCCGATGGCGATTGGGCTGCGTAAGTTTCGCTTGATCTTTTGGTGAACAACGTTAACCATACTAACCATGAACACCCAGCGCGTAATGTTCGCCACCCTTTCCGCCGTCCTGGTCGCCTCCTCGCTGCTCTCGGTCGGCTGCAGCGAAGCCCATTCGCAGCCGCCCCCAGCCACGACGTCGGCCGGCGTTCCGGTGCGCGTCGTGCTAGTCGAGCGCACGACACTCGAGCGCTCGGTCCGCGCGGTCGGCCGGCTGGCCCATAAGCGCAGCCTCGCGCTGGGGTTCAAGAATGGCGGCACCATTCGGCAGCTGCTGGTGCAAGAGGGCGCGACGGTCCGACGGGGTCAGCGACTGGCGGTCGTGGACCAGACCGAGATCGATGCGCAGGTGGCGCAGTCGCGCGCGTCGGTGGACAAGGCCGATCGCGACCTGGCCCGCGTCGACAAGCTGTCGGCGACGCAGGCCGCTTCACGCAACGATGCCGACAACGCGCGCACCGCCGCCGACTTAGCGCACGCCGCCCTGGCGGCGGCGCTCTACAACCAGACCGCGTCGGTGCTGGTTGCGCCCGAGGACGGCCGCATCGACAAGCGACTGGCCGAGGTCGGCGAGCAGGCCGCGCCGGGCCGGCCGATCTACAGCATGTCGGGAAACGCGTCAGGCTTCGTCGTGCGCGCTGGAGTCGTCGACCGCGATCTGCCCGGCCTCAAGATCGGCGACGCCGCCGAGGTGAAGGTCGATGCGCTGCCAGGTCGCACGTGGAAAGCCGAGGTCAGCGAAATCGCGACGCTGCCATCGCAGCAGTCGGGGACCTACGAGATCGAGCTGCGCGTCACAATAGCGCCCGACTCACCGCCGTTGATCGCCGGCATGACGGCCAAAGTGGCGCTGCCCAGATCGACCGGCGCACCGCAACCCGTCATTCCGCTCGGTGCGCTGATCGACGCCAATGGCCTGCACTGCGCCCTCTACGTGTTGGTCGACGACGCCGCGGGAACCACGGTGCGACGCGTTCCGGTGGAACTCGGCTACATCGTCGGGGACCGCGCGACCGTTGCCAGCGGACTGGCCGGCGGCGAGCGGGTGGTCTCCGAGGGGGCATCGTTCATCGAGCCTGGTCGCCGAGTTCGCGCCATCTCGGCGGACGTGCGCTGATGCGCATCGTCGAGACCGCAGTCCGCCGCCATCAGTTCACGATCGTCGTTTTCCTGATGCTCGCAACCCTCGGCGTCACTTCGCTCCTGGCCATTCCCAAGTCCGAGGATCCAACCTTTCCGTCGTCGAACTTCATCGTGATCTCGATCTACCCGGGCGCGACCCCGCTCGACATCGAAAAGCTGGTGATCGATCCGATCGAGACCAAGCTCAAAGCGCTCGACGACGTCAAGACGCTGCGCACCGAGATCACCGACAGCCTGTCGGTCACGCGCGTCGAATTTCTCTCCGGCGTGGACCCCGACAAAAAGCGCGACGACGTACTGCGCGAGGTCACGGCCCTGCGCCCGACGCTGCCCGCCGGTGTGCAGTCGGTCGAGGTGCAGCAGTGGAGCCCAGCCAATGTTTCGGTGCTGCAGGTGGCGCTGGTCTCCGACGCGGCGCCCTACCACGAGCTCGAGCTCTACGCCGATCGACTGAAAAAGCGCTTCGCGGCAGTCTCGGGCGTCAAGGAGGCCAAGACCTTCGGCATCCCCAACCAAGAGGTGCGCGTCGAGCTCGACCTCGAACGGCTGGCCGCACTGTCCATCTCGCCACTGCAGGTGGTGGGCGCGATCCAGGCCGCCAACGTCAACATCCCGGGCGGCACCATCGACGCCGGGCCGACCCGCCTGTCGGTCAAGACCTCGGGCGATTTTGCGTCGCTCGACCAGATTCGCGGCACGGTCATCGCCGGCAGCGCCGACGGCGTCATTCACCTCTCGGACGTCGCCACCGTCAAGCTCGGCGACGGCGACCCGACCCACATCGCGCGACTCGACGGACGCCGCGCCGTGTTTGTCACCGCCGCAATGAAGGACGGACAGGACCTGTTTCCGCTCAAAAAGGCGCTCGACGTCGAGGTGCAAGCGGTGCGCGCCGAGCTTCCGGCGGTGATCGAGCTGGCGCAGGTCTTCGACCAGTCGCGCAACGTAAGCCACCGCCTGTCGGGCTTCTCACGCGACTTCGCCATCGCCATTGCGCTGGTGCTGATCACCCTATTGCCGCTCGGGCTGCGCGCCTCCGCGGTGGTCATGATCTCGATTCCGCTGTCGCTGGCGATGGGGCTGACGCTGCTCCGCCTGTTCGGCTTTTCCATCAATCAGCTGAGCATCGTCGGGTTCGTCATCGCGCTCGGCCTGTTGGTCGACGACTCGATCGTGGTCGTCGAAAACATCGCACGCCATCTGCGCGAGGGGCGAAAGCCGCTGGAGGCCGCGATCGAGGGGACGCAGCAGATCGCGGTCTCGGTCATCGGCTGCACCGCAACACTGCTGTTTGCCTTTTTGCCGCTCTTGTTTCTGCCCGGCGGCGCCGGTCAATTCATTCGCAGCCTGCCGGTGGCCGTGGTGTTCACCGTCGCCGCGTCGTTGATCGTCGCGCTCACGATCATTCCGTTTCTCTCCTCGCGCCTGCTCAAGGCCGAAGGGCACGACGGCAATCGCGCGCTACAGTGGCTGACCCACGGCATCGAGCGCAGCTACCGGCCGATCTTGCATCGCGCACTGCGCCGTCCGCTGGTCACCATCGCCGCTGCGGCGCTGCTCTTCTTGGGCTCGATCGCGCTTTTGCCGCGCATCGGCTTTTCGCTTTTTCCCAAGTCCGGGATTCCGCAGTTCCGCGTCACGATCGCGGCCAAAGATGGTGCCAGCCTCGACGAGACAGATCGGGCGGCGCGCTTCGCCGAGCGCGTGCTCGGGCGCCACTCCGAGATCGTCCGCGTCGCGGCCAACGTGGGCGAGGGCAATCCGATGGTTTACTACAACGTCGCGCAGCAAAATCCGCGCGCCAACTTTGCCGAGCTTTTTTGCACGCTCGACCACTTCGATCCCAAGGGTTCGCCGGCGCTATTCGAGACCATTCGCGCTGAGCTGGCGGACTATCCGGGCGCGCGCATCGAGCTGCGCGAGTTCGAGCAGGGGCAGCCGCTCGACGCACCGATCGCCTTCCGAGTCATTGGCGAAGATTTCGACACCCTGGAGCAGATCTCGCGCCAGGTCGAAGGCGTGATGCGCCAGACCGACGGTACGCGCGACGTCGACAACCCCGCCAAGCAGCGCAAGATCGATCTGCGGGTGGCCATCGATC
>JBBQIO010000184.1:0-6986 GCA_038325015.1 Polyangia bacterium | reverse complement strand
CGATTCTCAACAGTCGCACCTACCGCGCGCTGGTCGACAATCAGGCCAAGCTCGATTATCCGTCGGTGAGCGCATGGCTCGACGAAAAGGGGCCGATGCCAGCGGTGCTGCGCAATCTGCCGGCGCTGCAAGAGCAGCTGCACTTGCAAGATCAGCTGAGCCAGACGCTGTCTCGGGCGCGCAAGAAAGCCGGTGCACTCGACGTCGACACCGAGCAGACGCGCCCGGTGATGCAAGACGGCCACGTGGTGGCGATGGAGGCGCACCACCAAGATCGCGCCGGCCGGATCATCGAAGAGCTGATGATCGTGTCCAATCGCGCCGTGGCGCATGCGTTCGACGTCGCCGGGCGCGCGTCGATCCGCCGCGTGGTCAAGCAGCCCGAGCGCTGGGCGCGCATCGTCACCTACGCCGCCGAACGTGGCGGCAACCTGCCGGCCGGGCCGAGCTCGATCGAACTGTCCAAGTTTGTCGAGAAGATGCGGGTCGAGCGCGCGTCCGAGTTCGCCGAGATCTCGCTGGCCATCGTCAAGCTCATGGGCCGCGGTGAGTACGTCGCGCATCAGCCGGGCGCGCCGGAGATTGGCCACTTCGGCCTGGCCACGATGGAATACACGCACTCGACCGCGCCCAATCGCCGCTACGTCGACCTCATCACGCAGCGACTGATCAAGGCGCTCTCGCACCAAGTGGCGAGTCCCTATTCGGGCGAGCAGCTGGCGCTAATCGCGGCGCATTCGTCGGAGCGCGAGGCGGCGGCCGAGAAGGTCGAGCGGCGCGTTCGCAAGTCGGCGTCGGCCAGCCTGTTGGCGCCACACATCGGCGAGCGCTTCGACGGCGTCATCACCGGCGCGTACGAAGGTCCCTTTGTACGCGTCTTTTCGCCGAGCGCCGAGGGCAAGCTGGTCAGCGGCGGCAGCGGGCTGTCGGTCGGTGATCGCGTCAAGGTGACGCTCAAAGACACCAACGTGCAACGGGGTTTCATCGACTTCGCAGCCGTCTGAGAGGGACTCAATGAAGCCGACGATGATGCGCTACGAGCTCACCGCGACGGCGATCTTCCGTCGCGCGGCCGAGCTTTACGCCGACACCGAGATCGTCAGCCGCACGCCGAGCCGCGAGCTGGTGCGCCATCGCTACTCGGACTTCGATCGGCGGGCTCGCCAGCTCGCTTCGGCGCTGCAGCGCGCCGGGCTCAAAAAGGGCGAGCGTGTGGCGACTCTGATGTGGAATCACCATGCACATCTGGAGAGCTACTTTGGCATCGTGATCGCTGGCGGCGCGCTGCACACGCTCAACTTGCGGCTGGTGCCTGACGAGATCGCGTTCATTGCCAACCACGCCGACGATCGCTTCGTTATCGTCGACGACTGCCTGTGGCCGCTGTTCGAAAAGATCGTCGCGAAGCGCACTTTTGAGAAGATTTTCGTGGTGCGCTGGAGCGACGCTGAGCTGCCTGCGGGCACCATCGACTACGAGCAGTTTTTGGCCATCGGCGACGCCAACGACCCTTTGCCCGAGCTGCATGAAGAGGACGCGCTGGGCGTCTGTTACACCAGCGGCACGACCGGCAAGCCCAAGGGCGTCTGCTACTCGCATCGCACGATGGCCTTGCACTGCTTTGCCACCGCCCAGGTCGACACGCTGGCGCTGAGCCGGCGCGACACGATTTTACCGGTGGTGCCGATGTTTCACGTGTTCGCCTGGGGCATCCCGTTTTGCGCGATCATGACCGGGAGCAAATTGGTGTTGCCCGGGCCGCATCTCGATGGACCGAGCCTGCTCGAGCTGATGGACCGAGAGCGCGTCACGGTGGCCGCGGGCGTGCCGACCATCTGGATGAACATTTTGACCACGCTCGATCAAGATCCGGCGCGCTATCGTCTGACGCCCCAGGTGCGCATGGTGGTCGGCGGCTCGGCGGTGCCCGAGAGCTTGATGCGCGGCCTCGACAGGCATGGCCTGCACGTCGTTCACGCGTGGGGCATGACCGAGACCTCGCCGCTCGGAACCGTGAGCCATCTGTCGCCGGAGATGGACGGCTGGAGCGACGATCAGCGTTACACGCAACGTGCCAAGCAGGGCACACCGTGTCCGTTCATCGAGCTGCGCGCTATGACTGACCAGGGGCTGGCGCCACGCGACGGCAAGACGCCGGGCGAGCTGGAAATTCGCGGCGCGTGGGTCGCCTCGCGCTATCTTCCGCCCACCGACGAAAACAACACCAAATGGACGAGCGACGGCTGGTTCCGCACCGGCGATGTTGCAACACTCGATGCGCACGGCTGCGTCAGGCTCACCGACCGCACCAAAGACCTCATCAAGAGCGGCGGCGAGTGGATAAGCTCGATCGATCTGGAAAACCTGTTGATGGCGCACCCGGCGGTCAAAGAGGCGGCGGTCATCGCCGTGCCGAGCGCACAGTGGTCCGAGCGGCCGCTCGCCGTGGTCGTGCTCAAGCCGGACGCGACCGCGACCGAAGAGGACCTGCGCGCATTCGTCGGCGAAAAGGTCGCCAAGTTCCAGATTCCCGACGGCGTGGTGTTCATCGACGCCATTCCCCGCACCAGTGCCGGCAAGTTCTTGAAGAGCGCGCTGCGCCAGCAGTATGCGGACTGGGTTAAACCGTAGCCGGTCCGATGTAGCGGGAGGCGGGACGGATAAGCCGTCCGTGCGCGCGCTGCTCGGCGACGTGTGCGCACCATCCGGCGACGCGGCCGCAGGCAAAAACCAGAGTGAACGCGGCGCGCGGCACATGCACCGCTTCGAGCAGCAGCGCAGTGTAGAACTCGACGTTGGCCGGCAGCGCGCGGCCGGGGTGGCGTTGGGCGAGCAGCCGCTCGGCGGTTTTCTCGACGGCGCGCGCCAGCTCCAGGCGCGGATGGCTGCTCGCCTCATCATTGAGCGCCAAGAGGGCGCGCTCGAGCACGGCCGCCCGCGGATCGCGCACCCGATAGATCCGGTGGCCCATACCCATCACGCGCTGGCCGGCGTCAAGCTGGGCGTTCAACCAGAATTCGGCGTTCTGCGGTGTGCCGATCGCGTCGAGCATATCGAGCACTGGCCCAGGCGCGCCGCCGTGCAGCGGCCCCTTGAGCGCACCAATCGCCGCCACCACCGACGAGACCAGATCCGATCCGGTGGAGGCGACGACGCGGGCCGCGAAGGTCGAAGCGTTCATGCCGTGATCGATGACCGTGACCAGATAGCTTTCGAACGCTCGGATCTCGGCGGCGCTCGGAGGTAACCCAGGTAGCATTGAACGCAGCACGTCGGCGGCATGTGGCGCGCTCGGATCCGGCGGGGTCGGCGCTCGCCCCTCTTTTTGGCTGACCCACGCGGCACTGAAGACTCCCACCGCCGCGACCACCTGCAGCGCGGTCGTGCTTTCCGGCAGCTGCGCGACCGTGGCGCGCAGCGCGTCCATCCCGTCGGCCATGGTCAGCGCGTCGCCCAAGCGCGGGAGGCGCTCGGCGGCCAGATCGCGACCACGGCCCAGCTCTGCGGCCACCTGCGCCTCGTCCATGTCGAGGAGTAGCCCGACGGCCGCCTCGAACGAAACCTGCCCGGTCAAGGCTTCGATGTCGCGGCCGGCGATGATCAGCTTGCCGCGCTCGCCATCCACGTCGCTCAGGCGCGTCTCGGCGGCGATGACGCCATCTAGACCGCTCTTGGAAGCATTGGAAATCGCCGCGCCGTTGCTGTTCATCGCGTCCTCCATTTTCTGCTATCCATGCGGTCGTGGTGCAGGTTGGTCAATGTGCATTCGACAATAAATATATCGCTGCCAAGGAGACCAACGTGCTCCGGGGCGTCAAATGAGCACGTCGCCGTCGCAGGGCGTGTTCGCGCGGGTGCACTCGATCGTGCGCCGCATTCCGCGCGGCAAGGTCGTGACCTACGGCCAGCTGTCCGAGTGGATCGAGGGGCGGCTGTCGCCAGTGGCGATAGGCTGGGCGCTGCGCGCCGCAAAGCAGGGAACGCTTCCGTGGCATCGCGTGATCAATGCGCGGGGTCGGCTCTCGACCGAGGCTGAGAATCCGGGGCTGCAGCGCGCCATGCTCGAAGCCGAAGGCGTCGTGTTCGACGACGACATCGCCGATCTGGCCAAGTATCAGTGGCGACCGCGTCGCCCCAAGAAGAGCCGCCCCTAAGGGCTACGGCGTCGGCCGAACACGGTAGACGGCGCCGTTCTGGTCGTCGCCGATGAACAGACTGCCCTGCACACCGATGGCCAGGCCGGTCGGTCGACCGCTGCGGTCGACGCCGTTGGCCGCCAGATAGCCGCTGATGAATTCGCTCCACTGCCCGGCGCCGCCGGTGACCGGCGCCTCGACCTTCTTGATGTCCCAGGTGACGGGGGTCTTCGGAGCATCGCCGCTCTTCCACGGCACGAACGCGACGCGCGGCGCCGTGTAGTACTTGCCGCCGGTCATATGCCAGGAGCCGTGGCCGGCGAGATAGAGCCCGCGATTCGCCGCGGGAAAAGCGTGCGTTCCGGTCTGGTTGGTCGGGTAAAAGACCGCGCCAATGATCGTTTGGTAGGCCGGCAGCTCGACGAGCGGCTCGACCTCGCCGGAGCAATCCGAGCCCGCAACCTCCACCACCTGATTCTCCTCACAGTTGGGCCAGCCATAGTCGGCGACCCCCTTGTGCAGTGTCACTGCATCGAAAAATTCGAACGGGTGGCCGATGGGCTTCACGTTGTCCTGGCCAGCGCCGCCCGCCCACAGGGTTTGTGTCGCAGGATTGACGGCCAACGCGATCGCATTGCGAATATGCGTCGCCTTCTTGATCAGGTTTTCGCCGTTCGGGCCCATCTGCAAGATGGCCGCGCGGTTGGCATCGTTCTCCGCGCATGCGTTGCACGACGAGCCGACGCTCACGTAGAGCGAGCCGCCGGTGAACGCCACCGACGTGGTGATGTGCTTGTCGTCCGGACTGGTGGCCAGCGGCCCTGAGCGCACCGCCGCAATCTTATTCGCCGTTCCGGTCAGATCGCCGTCGGAATAGGGGATGGAGTAGACACCGTTCTGTGTGCCGACATAGATCGTGCAGGACGACTGCACAAACGTAACTCCCTGCACGGGGCGATCGGGGATGGTCACGAAAACCGACGGCGCACCGGCGCGTCCACTGTCCTCGGCGTTGGGCACGATGTAGATCGACTCGTCGCTGGTGCCGACGAGGAGGTCGCCGTTGGGCAGGGCGGCGAGCTGGCGGGCATTGTGGACCTGCGCGATCTTCTGCATCGCGAAGCCCGGCGCCACCGCAAATGGAACCGCCTCAGGCGTGGGGCCGGGTGCGACGAGCGATAGAGTGGAGCCATTGCAAACGCGACCGCCGTTTTCGCCGCCGTCGGGGTTGCCCGCATCGTTGGCCGGAGGAGCTCCGTCGATATCGCCCCCCGAAAGGTCCGCCACCGCGAGGTCGTTCGTCGGATTGCCCGGCTTGGCGCTGCTGCAGCTGGCCGCGAGCACACAGGCGACGGCCATTCGAAGGCACAACGGTCTTTGGCGCATGGGTGGCTCCTGCCGCCCATACTACGCCGGCGTGAACTTGCCGGCTGCCTAGCGTGTCACATCGACCGTGACGCGACCGCGCTCGATCACGCCCGCCGCCACAATCTTGAGCCGCAGTCGCAGCGATCTTCGGGAGCGAAGGCGCGCAGCATGGCTCCGGATCATCGTCGATGAAGAGCGTCGATCCCATTGCCCGGCAGCGTGGCCCAGGGCGTGGCATTTTGGATCGCGGCGCTCCTTCGCCCGCCGTGCCATGATGGCGCCGTGTACGTCCATGTCCATGTCGCATTGGCAGTCAGCTTGGTCGCGATGAGCGCTCAGGCATCCCCGCAAGACTGGTCCACCTACAAGGCGAAGCAGGGCGTGACCTACGAAAAGCGCGCCGTAGCCGGGTCGCGCTTTTTCGAATACCACGCCCATACCGTGGTCGCGATGGGGCCGACGGCACTGAGCGATCTCATCTGGGCGGCGATCGTCAATCACACGCCGCCCACGGTGCAAAAGCGCGTGATCGTGTCGCGTAGCGACCAGGAGATCGTCGTCTACGATCAGATCCACGTGCCGGTGATCCGCGATCGTGACGTCGCAATTCGCATTCACAAAAACGTCGCTGGTACCACCGCCACCATCGACTTCCAAACGGCCAACGAGCTCGCCCCGCCGGAGAGTAAAGCCTACGTTCGGCTGCCCGTGGTACGCGGCGGCTGGCGCCTGACGCCGAGCGGCAGCGGCACGCTGCTCGAGTACAGCTGTTATAGCGAGCCGGGCGGATCGGTCCCGGCCTTCTTGGCGCGGGGAGTTCAGGACGACGAGCTCATCCAAGACGTCGAGCGCATCTTGACCCTGCTCAACGGATCAAATTGAACTTTTCGAGGCGCCGGTAGAGCGCGGTGCGCGACAGGCCCAGGGCGTGGGCCGCGCGTGAGATGTTTCCTTCGTGCTCATCGAGCGCCCGCTTGACCATCGCGCGCTCCAGCTCGGCCAATGTGTATTCGCCGAGCGTGTCGAGGCCGCGCGACGTCGCAGGGCTTGCTGTCGTTCCCGTGCTCAGCGTCTCGGCGAAGCTCGGATCATGCGGCAGCTCGCCACGACCCACCCGCTCGCCGCGACACAGAATGACCGCCCGCTCGACGACATTCTCGAGCTCGCGCACATTGCCGGGCCACGCATACGCGGTCAGGAGCGCCATCGCCTCGTCAGTAAACCCGACGGCGGCTTTGCGATTCTTGCGCGCCAGCTCGATCAAGAAGCGCTCGGCCAGACGGGGAATGTCCTCGGGTCGCTCGTGCAACGACGGCAGCCGCACCTCGACCACGTTGAGCCGGTAGTACAGGTCTTCGCGAAAGCGACCCGCCGCGACCTCCGCCTTGAGGTCGACGTTGGTGGCCGCGATGATGCGCACGTCGACGGAGATGGTCCGCGTCGAGCCGAGCGGCTCGAACTCGCCCTCCTGCAGCACGCGCA
>JBBQIO010000183.1:0-7001 GCA_038325015.1 Polyangia bacterium | reverse complement strand
CAGCAGCAGCACCGGTGGGTGCGACTCGTCGATCGACTCGAAAAATGCGCGGCGCTCGATGCGGTTGCCGCGCGCCAGGTGCCGGACATAGGACAGCGCATGGCGGGCGCCCGAGATGTCTTGGCGCATCGTGCTGTCCATCCGGCTCAGCTGGTTTCCCGGCCGGCGCAGCAGTTTGCCGAGTCGCGAGAAGTAGGAGTCGTCCTCTGCCATCATTTTCCAGCTACAGCATAGCGGCCGGCGTCGCAGGAGTGCAAATTTGGCCTCACCAAGCGGCGTGTTACGGTCTAACGTTGCGTCATCAACGCAACCACCATGGCCGATTCCGACGCGTTCTACCTGGGGCGGTACCACTGTCTGGAGAAGATCGGCCAGGGGCCGCTCGGTGAGACATTCCGCGCCAAAATTTATGGCGTCGCCGGCTTTCAGAAGCAATTCGCGGTCAAGCGGCTGCACGAGAGGCTGGCGCGCGACCCCGAGCTGGTCACCCGTTTTGTCGCGTTTGCCAACCGCGCGGCGCAGCTGAGCTACGAACGAATCGCTGCCGTCCATGAGGTCGGTGTCGACGGGGCGAGTTACTACGTCGCAGTGGATCTGGTGCGCGGCGTCGATTTGTCACGCGTCTTGGCCGGAGTGCGGACGCGAAAAGAGCGCCTGCCGATCGATGCCGCGCTGCTCCTGTGCGACGACTTGTCGAGCGCGCTCGACTACGCCCACCGGCGTGTCGATCTCGGCCCCGCGGGTCTGCTCCACCTCGGCCTGACGCCGCGCTCGGTGATGGTCACGCCGGATGGCGAAGCGCGCATACTCGACTTTGGCCTGCTGGCCGCCTTGGCGCGCGCGCGCTGGGCGGACGATCCGCTATTGCTCGACACGCTGCCCTATCTGGCGCCCGAGGTGATCGAAGGCGTGGCCGTCGACGCGCGTGCGGATGTGTTCTCGCTCGGCGCAGTGCTCTACGAAATGGTGGCTGGAAGGCCGGCGTTTGGTGGCGGCGTCGCGGCCGAGGTGCGGCGTCGAATGGTGGCCGGACCTGCGCCGGTGCCAGGCGTCGACAGCCGACTTTTGGCGGTGCTCTATCGCGCGCTGGCACCCGATCCCGGGGCGCGCTTCCCATCCGTCGCAACACTGGCCGAGGAGCTGCGTCCGCTGCAAACGACACGCGGTGCGCGTGCCCGGACCGACCTCGGCGGGCTCGCCCGACGGGAAGTCACGGTCCCGCCGCTCGGCCATGCGCCGCGCGGTGCACACCTAGAGGACGTTCCGCCGCGCAACACGTTCGCCGGCGTGGGACCTGACGACGCGGTCGCGCCACTGGTCGTCCTGCCCGGCCCCGCGACCGAAAAAGGCATGGCTGCCGTGCTCGCCGAGCACTTCTTCAACCTCGGCAACGCGGCTGAGGCGACGGCTCCAGCACCCGGTCCACCGCCGGCCATCGCCACGCTCCCGCACATCGACGAGATCGAGCCACCCCACGACACCACGGCGATGACCGCGGTGGCGCGCCCCACCGAGAACCTTCCGGTGAGCCCAACTCCCTTGAAGTCGAGCGCAGCAACCTCCCAGATCTCGGCGGTCACGGTCGTTCCCAGATGGGGACGCGTAGCGCTGTCCGCGCTCGGCGGCGCTGTGGCCGGCGTGATCATCTTGTGGGGCGTCTTGTCGCTGGAGAGCAGCCACGCGCCAAAGATCGATCCTCCGCCGCTGCCGACCGTGAGCATCGCACCGACTCCTGCGAGCCCGACGACGGCGTTGCACTCCAATGATCTGCCGCTCGATTCGGCGATCGATTTTGTCACCGAACCGCCGGCGGCGCTGGTCTTTGTCGACGGCGTGGCCAGCGGCCACGCGCCGATCCACATTGCGATGAAGCGCGGCCCGCACCGGATCTTGATCCTCGGCGAGCACTGCAAGCTGTGGCAAAAGACGCTCGAGGTCGCCGACTCGCAGACGCTGCGCATCGACCTGGAGCCGACTCGCCTGGTGGCCCCGGTGGCCGGTCCGGCCGGGCTCAAGGTGCGCTGTCGCAGTCAGCATCAGCTGCGCATCTTCGTCGACGGCGTCGACACCGGCGTGACCTGCCCCAACGACGACCGCATTCCGGTCACCATCGGTCCACACCGGGTCGGGCTGTATCTGCCCGAAAGCGATCGCGTGACCGACAGCGAGCAGCAGATTAGCGGTGGCAATCTGTCGACGCGGGTCTACCTCGATCAGTAGTGAACCGGCACGATCAGCGGGCGAAGCGATTCATGTAGATGTCTAACGTGTTGGTCGAGCGATGGGCCACCGCGACATCCATGCGGCCGTCGCCGTCGAAGTCGCCCAGGACGCCGCTGCTCTCGATGTAATTTCCGAGAACGGGGGGATGAAATGGTTGCGGTTCGAAGGTGCCGTCGCCCCGGCCGCGAAACAAAAGGAGCGGGCCGGACTGGCTCACTCCGACGAGATCGAGAGGTCCATCGCCATCGAAGTCGGCGGCGCCGATGAGCCAGGTAACCCCTGCATCCAAACCGACGGGTGCCGCAAAGGTTCCATCGCCGCGGCCCAACGAAACGCTGATCCCAGAGGCTATGCTGGCCGCCACATCGAGAACGCCGTCGCCGTCAAAATCGCCCACCGTCAATCGCAAGGGCGTCCCGCCCAACTTGGAAAGCCGCGACGCAGCGAAGGTGCCGTCGCCATGACCGAGAACCACCTCGAAGCCCAGATCGTTGGCCAGCAGCACATCGGGTGCGCCATCGTGATTGAAATCGGCAACGGTCCGGGCAAGCAAGTAATACTCGCTGCAGCACGAGGCTGACGCTGCGATCGGGCCACCGCCCGCGAAGCGTCCGTTGCCCTGCCCCGACAAGGAGCTGAAGCCTTCCTGTCCGAAACCGATGAGATCGAGTGTGCCGTTGTGATCGAAATCGGCAGTCAGCAGCGGATCGAAATAGCTAGGCCATGCCGTGCGAGCGGCGCCAAAGCCGCCCTGACCATCGCCGGTAAAAAAGGACAAACCAGCGTGCGCTGCCCGGCCGTTGGCCATCACGTCGACTCGTCCATCGCCGTCGAAATCGCCCAGCGCGATGGGCAGCCCGAAGGGCGACGCGGCTGGACCGACAAAGTCGACCGGCGGGTCGAAGTGGCCATCGCCGCGGCCATGCCGGAAAGTGACCGCGCCCTTTTGCCCAAGCTCGGTCTCACCGCCGGCGCCGACAACCAGGTCGCCGATGCCATCTTGGTCGACGTCGAGATAAAAGAGCTGCTCCGCGCCGTCGACGGTGACGTAATGAGGCTCTCCGAACGTGCCGTCGCCATTTCCCGGCAGAGTGGCCAGGCCGGGGACAGTGGGCGTGATCAGGTCGGGGTGGCCGTCTTCATCAAAGTCGCCGAGCACCACGGTCGGCGAGAAGTCCCCGAGGCCATCGATCCCAGCGAGGGGAGTCGTGCGCGCGGGCTGAAACTGGCCATGGCGGTCGTTGACCGCCACGATGACTTGTTCGCTCAAGATCGCGACCAGATCCGGCCAGCCATCTCCATCGAGATCCGCCGCCGTTCCGACTCCGCCGGTACGCGGCTGAGCCGTGTTGACCGGAGCTTGCACGAAGCTGCCGTCGTGGCCGCCCCAGTACACCTGCCGGCCCAAGCTAAAGCTCAGGTCGAGCTCACCGTCGTGATCCAGATCGGCCAGCTCCAAGCTGTCGACGCTGTTGTTGTATGGCGCGGGCGCCGGATAGTCGACCGGCGGCAAAAAGGAGCCGTCGCCGTGCCCGAAAAAGACCGTCAAATGTCCGTCGCTGAGCGCCGCTACGTCGACGCGCCCGTTGTGATCGAAGTCGGCGAGCGCGATGCCGGTGATCGACGCTGGCGCGGCGGTGATCGTGGGTGCGGCGAAGCTGCCGTCGCCACGGCCCGCGAACAGACGGAACCCGTCGCTGCCGCGCCACGGCCACACGAACAGATCGAGGATTCCATCGCCGGTGAAGTCGGCAAGCCGCACGCTGAGCCATTCTTCGGTCTTTATGGAGAAGATCGTGGGTGGCAAAAAGGTGCCGTCGCCGCGACCCAAGAGTATTGCCGTTTCCGGCGAGCTCAGGCCCTCGACCACCAGGTCCAGCCGGCCGTCACCATCGAGGTCGCCCTGGACCAGCGAATAGGGCCGAACCATCGCTGCGGAAAAAACAGGCCGCGCAAAACGGCCGTCACCGAGGCCGCGAAAAAACGCCACGTCGCCGCCCTGGAAGTCGGTCGTCACCGCGTCGAGATGGCCATCCCCGTCGAAGTCGTCGACGACTACGAAGGACGCCCCCGCCGGGCGCCGATAGCGATCGGTCAAGACCAGCCCGGGGCAGGCATCTCCACAGGCGGCGTCGGGCGAACCAGGCCCGAGATCAGCCAGGTCCACCGACCGCAGGTCGTGAGGCACAGCGAGGTCGGTCGCTGCCGCCCACGGGAGCGCGCGCTCGGCACACGACGAGATCAGCACGAACCAGCACAGCCAAAGACGGCTCACGTAAAGGAGGACGAGTCGGTCAGGCCTTGCGTCGCAAGCTCCCTAGTCTTCGGTCAGTGAATGTCGGCGGTCCCGACGAAGGACGGAGGGCTGAGGACGGCGGTCAAGTCAACCGACGGTGCGGTCTGACTGTTGAGCCGAATTCGACCCACGCCGCCGCCCCCACCACAGTTCGCTTGTCCGGCCACTGCGGGAGCGACCGCCGCGCCGCCGGCGCCACCACAATTTCCTGCGCCTGCGGCCGCCTTGTTCGCGAGCCCACCGTTCCCGCCGTTACCCTGAGCGATGACGCCTCCGCCGCCGCCTCCATTCGCCGCCAGCGCGCTCGATGGCTTGAGGACAATCGTCAATGCCTCGAGCAGAATCGCTCCCCCCGATCCACCGCCACCGCCCCCACCGACCTCGGAACCGCTGCCGGCTCCCGCGGTTCCGCCGCAACCCCCGGCGTTAATCCCCCCGGCGGTGCCACTGCCGATGTTTAGGATCCCACTGGCGACTAGCTGCACCGCGCCGCCGCCGCCACCGCCCATGGAAGGCGGTCCACCTGGACCACCGCCCGAGCCGGCTTGCAACGGTGAAAGAGTGGAGCTGCCGTAGGTCGTTCCCGCGCTACCTGGAATAGTCCCACCCCCGGTGGCCCCAACTTGGCCGTAGCCAGCGCCGCCACCGCCGCATCCAATGTATCCGTCGAATCTGTCCCCGGTTTGACCCCCGCTGCCGCCGCCACCGAGACCGCGGCCAGCGCCTGGTCCGCCCGCTCCTGCCATACAGCTTCCTTGCGCATCGATCGTTCCGCTGACCGTGAGGTCGCCCGCCGACACCAGCGCAGCCATCCGGCTGCCCGTCAAGTGCAGCGTCACCGACGGGTTGACCGTCAATGTGCCGAAGGCGAAGACGCCGACACTTCCCTCGGCATGGAAAGCGATTCCGTTAATTACCTCGCTCGTCGCGGCGTTTTTGTTGGCCGTGCGAATGCCGTCGATTGCGCCAGTGTCGGTGTTTCCGGTAGTGGTCACCGTTAGAATCGTGGGCACCAATCCGACAACCTGCGAATCGGCCGGCGACACGGGTGCTGTCGGGTAGAGCGCGCGACAGTGTGGATGGCCAGTCACCGAGCAACCGAGCGCGCAGACAACATCCTCGAAGCCGCTGCCCGCGGCGTTGCAGTGGTGAAGATGCGTATCGTCGAGACACTCATCGCTTGGATCCATCGGCAAACAAACAGGCGCAGCCTCACGCTGCGGCTCAAGATCTGCCAACGATAGATCGCTGTCGGACGCATCGATCAGACTCTGGTCCCAGTTGCTGTCGTGCGAGCTCCCGTCGACGGCTCCGAGATCGGGGCTGCTGAGGTCGAGCGCGGTCGCGCCAAGCGTGATGCGAATGACCTGGTGTCCGCCGGGCACCAACATTGTGCGAGCGTTACCCTCCCCTACCGCGGCCGCCTTCAGATAGCCTGTGACATCGATCGTCACCGCTGCATCCGCGGTTAGACTGGCAAATTCCAAGCCGATCGCGACGGGCAGGCGCTGCTCTGTGCCCGCCATCGCCGGATGCCGATCGGGGTACGACGAAACTTGGATCAGGAGATCGTCAATCGTCGTCACCGATCCCGAGGGCTCGACTTGCAGCGTCAGGCAAGTCTCCTTGACGCCGGCGCACGGATCGACGAGCGAAGAACCGCAGCCAGCGATGAGGAAGGCTCCAATGGCCAACGCCTTCATGGGTAGCTCACCAGTCCGAGCGAGCGCTCTTTGGCGTGTCCGGAGCTGACGCCCACGCCGACCCCGACGCCGATCCCCACGGCGGCCACCGCGGCGATCGTCCACACCCACCATTTCTTGTAGGCCGGTCGATCGGAAGCACGTGGTGCCGCGGCAACTGCTGGCGCCACAACGGCGCTGGGCGTCGGAACGGGTTGCGCCGCTCGTTGCTGGTCGTCGGCGATACGCCGGGCAGTGACCAGCTCCTGTACGCGTGCCTGCACCTCAAGCTCGCCGATGTACTCTTCAGCGTTGGTGCGCAACGCGGCTCCCGGATCACGGCGGACGAATCCACGGTAGGCGGCGAGCGCCTTTTGTGTCGCGCCGGCCAGTCGATAAGCCTGCCCGATGTTGTACAAGAACAGGGGACGATCGAGCTCCTACAGCGCGGCCTCGTACTCGGCCGCGGCTTCCATATAATGAGATGTATCGTAAAAAGCCGTTCCGCGGCGAAAATGCTCTTTGGCGCGCACAGTCGCATCATCATCATCCGCACGCGCCGGTCTGTGGGCCGTGGAAAACAGAAGCACTAGCGTCAAGGCCGCGCTCACCAACCGCATGAACATCCACCGTATCAGATGCGCCGCCGATCGGTGACGCTAGTGTGCTGTCCGGTTAATTCTGCGGGCTTTCGACAGCCGCCTCGACTCGCTCGCTGCGTTGCACTGCCCTCAAATACAGACAGTATTCGTCGGACAGCGCGCCTTGCGCCCGAGCCGATCCGGCAGCCGCAAGATCCA
>JBBQIO010000182.1:0-7011 GCA_038325015.1 Polyangia bacterium | reverse complement strand
TTATATACGGTCCAGCAGCCTTCACCGTTTCCAACTCCCAACTCCTTGAGTCGCCTCGCTTCCCGAAAATCCCAAACCGCCGAAAAACCGCGCCGAAACCGCCGGTCTAGCGACGGTGCACCGCACTGCATCGAAGCGCCGTGCTGCGCGCGATGAACGGACGTCACAGAGACAGGCCGACGGACCGTTCGCGCGCTCGATCGCCGCGCTGTCAGCTTCTGAACAAGCACCCACATGAGCGCCAGTGTAAGCGCCTCGGCGGAGATCGACGATTACGGTCGCTATAAGCACTATATCGTTGGCCGGCTTGAAACGGATGCAAGCGCAGGGAGCGTGGATCCGGCGTCGCGCGGGCCGCCATCGGACATTTCCGGGCGGCGCGAGGACGGTCGCGGGGCGAGGTCACGCTGGCGGACCCGATGGGCTATCTCGACAACGTCGAGAAGGCCAAGGCGGTCGGCTATGCGAAGATTTTCGACTGCACCGTGGGCCAGGCGAACCTGATGCCGGTCGAACGCGAGACCTTTGGCCGGCGCCTTCGCCGCGGTCGCGGACGTGACGACGCGCCTGGCCGACCTCAACTACGCGTCAGGGCGCCTAAACTTCGCAATGCGACGATTCAGAGGTCGATGGCACCTCCACCCGACAGAACCCTTCGTTCGCTCGCCGGATCAGTCGGGCTCATGTTGGAGACGGGTGCGAACCTACAAGTCACCCAGAAGATAGCTGTATGCATTTACCTTGAAGAGCTTCTTATTATTGAAGGAGAGTTCGTAAGAGACAAATGACCCCGCTTCAATTTTTGAAGCGAGTAATGATCCACTCGACATAAGTTCGTCTAGTATCTTTGGACTCGCTCCGCCCACTCGCACGCCCGGTGTCTGGGGCTTTCGAGGATTAATAGTAAAGCATTCACATTTGACTAAGGCGTCGCGTGTTTCATTTTCGCCCTGGCCGATATGGAAGGGGCCGACACTTCCTTCGTAAAATGTGTAGTTCCAACCCATCCCATCTTGAAATGAAAAGTACGTCAAAATCCCTGGCGAATAGCGCGCCAATGGCCGGCCAAATAGCGTAAGAATGACCGCTACCAACGCATAAGCAGCAATCAACCCAATCAGGCCATCAGCAATAATGCTGCCGGTAAATGGCAACTTTCTCTTCCTATAAATCATGGTCTTGGTTGGCATCACATTGCCTCAACTTTATCGGGAACTCCTATTATTTCGGCCGAAAACCGACTCGGCCGCTTTGTGCTACGCCCGGCAACAGGAGTGTCGAGAACGGCATACTTGCACCGCCGCTGATCTCTATTGACCTATCAGCTACAGCGCTCGCAGCAGAGTTACTGTTGACAGAATTCCAAGTTAACCCTGGGACAGGGTAATAGCTGTTGTCCTCCGACACACGATTTGCAACTGATGCGACGGTACTATCTGGAGCATTGATCCGCGCGTAAGCAGCTGCGGAGCCGGGGGCCCCAAGACTGTTCCATGCTGCAGTATCCGAAATGTGTGTACTCGCAGATATCGGAGCAGCCCTCGTTGTGTCGTTTACATTGCCCATGTTGCCGTTCGCGAGCTGCCCGAAGGAAATGACTTGGCCTGCTGGATCGCCCGGATATTGCGCATTTGCAACAATGAAAGCGTGATTGACGCCTAGCGACCCGAGACTGCTGTTTAGTGGCCTCGCGACCCAGAAGCTATCCTGCCCCGTCGGATCGATCAGATTGAGCGGATCATTCCATACATACGCATAGAGATGTGGCCCATCTCCGTACCCGATCGGATTGGCCTGCCAGAACCTCCCCCAGTCCGTCGAATACTGCCGCGCCCGGTAGTAGTAGGTCCCGCTCTCCGTATCGACCCTCTGCCCTGTATATCCGAATGCCGCCGGCGTGGCTGACGCGGAGCCGTAGGGCCGATACGCAAACGGCGTGATCGCCGTTGCGCCCGAGTCCATCGAACCAATGATCGAGCCCAGCATGTCGGGGACCAGCATCGTGCGCGTGCCGGCGCCGACGTTCATCTGGCTCAAAACGGCGTTCGGCCCGAGCCCATAGGCGTACCAGCGCAGGATCGCGCCGCTCGCGCCGTCATAGTCCAGCACAGCGCGATTATCAGCGTCGGTGATTGTGATCGTCGTCGTGCCGTTCACTGTTTTGCTCTTGCGTCGGCCACGCCCGTCGTGGGCGTAGGAGGCGGTCATACCGGTGGCCGCGGCCGAGGCCATGCGGTTCTCGGTGTCGTAGCCGAAGCTGGTGGTGCCGTCGGTGAGGAGATTGCCGTTGCCGTCGTAGGTCGGGCTGACAGCGCCGACGGCGGTGTACTGGTTGAGCGTGTTGGCGGTGTAGGCGGTCGTGCTGGCGGTGGCGGTGGGGTAGCCGATCCAGACGTTGTCGCTCACCGCCTGGCTCGTGCGCTGGTTGACGGCGTTGTAGCCGTGGGTGAACGACACCGAGCTGGTGACGGCGGCCGCGGCGGCCGTGGGCACGGGGCTCCAGCTGGTGTTGAGGAGGCGGTTGAGCGCGTCGTAGGTGTAGGACGTGGCGTAGGTGACGGTGCTGCCGGGCGTCGGGATCGCGGTGATGGCGCTGCTGGTGTCGCTCACCCCGGTGCGGCGGCCGGCGAGGTCGTAGGTGTAGGTGACGACCGGACTCGACGGCGGCGACTTGGTCGAGAGACGGTTCAGCGTGTCGTAGGTGTAGGGGATCGTAGCGCCGGCACGTGTCTTGCGAGTCAGCACGTTCGAGTCCGCATCGTAGGTCGCGGTCTCGGTGCTCGCGTTGGGGTAGGTCGTGAGGTTGAGTCGGTCGAGGCCGTCATAGGCGAAGGTCGTAGTGTTGACGTTGGCGTCGGTCAGGCTGGCGCGCAGCCCGTTCGCGGTGAAGGCCTGCGCCGCCAGCGGCACCGTGGTGGAGATCGCGGGGTTGAACACCTTGGTGCGGCGGCTGAGAGGGTCATAGACATATTGCGTCACCCGGCCGATGGCGTCGGTCGTGCTGGTCTGGCGGTCGAGCAGATCGTAGGCATAGATCGTGACATGCGCGTTGGCGTCGGTTGCGGTCGCGGTCTTGCCGCTCAAGGTGTAGGTCGCCGCCGTGGTGTGCAGGATCGAACCGCCGGCGGACTGCTGGGTCTGGGTGACCCGGCCGGCGGGATCGTAGGTGTAGGCGGTGACGATGCCGGGCAGTCCGGTGGCGGGCGGCGGCGCGGTCGAGGTCGTCACCCGGCGCGCGGCGTCGTAAGTGTTGGTGGCGACGTGGCCGTTGGCGTCGGTGACCGAGGTGACGTCGCCCACCGCGTTGTAGGCGTAGCTGGTGGTCTGGTTGATCGCCCCTGCCGCGCCGATCTTCGAGGTGCGGTTGCCGAAGCCGTCGTAGGTGTAGCGCGTCACCACGCCCAGCGGGTCGGTGACGGTGAGCGGCAGACCGAGGCCATTGTAGGCGTAGCGCGTGGTGGCGTTGAAGTGCCCGCTGCCCGAGTCCGCCACCATCGACAGCAGGCTCCCGGTGCCGGCGTCATAGCTCATGGTCGCGACCAGCCCGCGCGGGTCGGTGACGGTGAGCGGCTTGTTGAAGGTGGGATCGTAGGTCGTGGTGGTGACGAGCGGCGACAGGCCCGACCCCGGCTTGGGCGTGCGGGTGGCGGTGAGCACGTTGCTCTTGAGGTCGTAGGTGTAGCCCGCCGTGTTGCCCTCGGGCGCGGTCGCCAGGGTGAGGCGGTCGAGGCCGTCGTAGGCGCTGGTGGTCAGGGTCTGGCTGGTCCCCTGCCAATCCTGAATCTCGATCGCCGTCCTGCCATGCGGGGTGATGTAGAGCACGTGGCGCATGGCGTAGGGATCGACCTCCTCGCTGCGCGTGCCCGCGAGGTAGTAGTTCCACGTGGCGCCCAGCACGTTGGTCTGGGTCTTCACACGGCTGAGCGAATCGTAGACGTTGGTGACGAAGGGCGTCGCTCCGGTCCAGGGATAGAAGATCTGCGTCATGCGACCAGGAGAGTCGTAGGCGTAGGTCGTCGTCTGGCCGAGAGTATCGACAAACGACGTGAGGTTGCTCGACCCATCGTAGCCGTAGGACACGCTGCGGCCGCTATCGTCGGTCACCTGGGTGAGCACACCTGATGTATACGTGAAGGCAAGCGAACGGCCTGAGTTGTTGGTCACCGACGTGAGCTTAGGCGGTGTGCTCGTGTCATAGGCGAGAGTCATTGCCGGCCCCGCCGGACTGGTCCAGGTTGCGAGGTTGCCGGCCGGGTTGAAGGCGAGCGTTGTGCCGTCCTTGGCGACGTAGGTATAGGACGTGCCGTCGAACGCCAGCGACGCGCCCGACCCCGGCGGTGGGTTGTAGCTGCCGTCGGGCAGCTTCACGAAATGCTCGACATAGCCAGGCTGGGTGACGGCAACAATATTGGACGCCATCTGATCGGAGGCCCAGACGTAGACCAGGTCGGCGATCACGATATTGGCCAGCGACCGGCCGACGATCACGCCGTCGATGCTGGCGATATCGAGGGCGACGAGAGTGGCGACGATCGCGCTGGCGCCGTTGATCGGCGAGTTCGACGCCAATGCCTCGAAGGGATCGCTGTCCGCACGCGCGGTGATGCCGAAATTGTGAGTCCAACCCAGTCCCATCGGCCCGTTCTGCAGGCGCGCGCCGGAATTATAGTAACGCTGGAACATCAGGCCATAGGGCGTGCCCGTGCTGCCCGTCGTCAGATCGGTGGTATTGAGCGTGTAGTCGCCGCTAACCAGGTTGATCGGCTCGGGACTCAACTGGCCGACACAGTTGCCCGGGCAATTGCCGATGCCCGCGACATAGGCGGGATCGGTCGAGTCGGGAACGACCGTGAAGTACGTGTTGTCCGCAACGTCGTTCACGGAGGTAGGATCGGTCGCGCTTCCGCCGTGCAATTCGCCGCTGATCGAGCCGCCCAACGAATCGAAGCCGAATTGCTGCGCAACGCGGGTGAAGCCGGACCCCAGATAACTCTGCAACGTCAGCGAACCGCTTTGCGGCGTAATGATGCGCTCGCCATTGCTTACGTACGTATCCACCCAGGAGAGATCGGTGCTCCCCCAGGAAGGCGCCATCAGGGGCCGGACGGTGCTGGTGTAGTAGCTGGCGTTGTTCGCCGACTGCGTTGCGTTGTTGATGTCGAAAATCTTGATGTTTTGCTGAACCGCAATATCGAGCGCTCTCGGAACCGAAAAACCGATGTTGCCCGGTTGGGTCTGTTGGATCGTCGCCGACTCGGCGATGCCGTTCGCCAGTCCGCTCGCGACAAACGCAGTCGACTCGGTCAGCGTCACATTGGCGGCAGGCGAAGTGGGGCGAGGCGGATTGCCGGTCGCTTGAGTGTAGCTATACGCCTGAGCCCAAATGCTGATCTGTGGCCCGCTCACACCGCTGAACGTCGCCACGCCGTAGGTGCCGTAGAAGTTGAAGTTTTGCAGAACCACGCCGCCCAGCGGCGCGACGAGGCCGAAGAATTGCGCGCATTCGGCCGTATACGTGTAGGCGATGATCATCAGGCTTTCGCCGAGCACGGCCTCGGCGGTCGGATTGCCGGGATTGAGCGCGATATTCTGGGCAAGCTTGCGGCGATGGTTTTCGATCATGCCGCGACTGGTCGATCCAAGGCTGAGGACCAGCGCGAACAACCCGTTGGCCGTCGAGGGGACGTTCGTTTTGGTGTCGTTAGATATTCCAGGGAAGTAGACAGGCGCCGCGTGCCAGTTGTAGTCGATCGTCGTTCGCACGGTTAAATGGGCTCCCCCAGGAACCGCGCCGCTCGCAGTGATCTGCGCAACGCCGTCGACCAACAGGCTGCCCACGCCCGCACCGGAAAACGACAAAGTCGTGCGATGACCGTAAATATCGGCCGTGTTGAACGTTATCGCGGAAGAGAGAGCGACGAAGGTCGTGCCACTCATGTAGCCGAGTGTTTGAGTCAGCAACACCCGATAGCCGCTTGGTATCGTTGCCGAGGTGGTGTGCGTCGAGACGAATTGATATGGAAGATAGCCGCTTGCGGAATAGCGCTGCTGCGTGCCCAACGGCAGCGGAATGATGCTTGCGCCACCGATGATGTCCGACGGCGCCGCGGCGGGAGAGTTGGTGCGCAGGTATTGGACGAGGTTACTCGTATAGCCCGCCAGGTCGTTGCGCAAAGCCGTGCGATTGAGCGACGTGAGCGCCCAGGGGCTGGTCGTGGTGACCGCTGCAGCGTCGGTCAGGAACGACGAGCGATTGTAGCCCATTGCGGACAGGAGAGCCGACGTTCCAAGACCGGCGATTCGATTGTAGCCATAGATGGCCGGGTTGAAGGATCCTCCGGTGGGATCGAAGTATTTCGTCGCGGGGTCGAACATGTAATCGCTGCCGCCGATGGTCACCTGCACCCATACCCAGTCGAAATGGCAGTCGGTGACGGGCGTGTTGGGGGTGTGGTCGACGGTGTCACAGCCGTAGTGCTGGAAGCCGCCCAGGAAAAGCAGGTTGAGCAAAGAGTAGTAGCCGGTGTCGCTGCCGAACCAGTTGGCAAGCTGGTTGCCCGAGAGGTGGATCGATCCCACGGCGTAATTGGCGGTGTAGTTGGCTTGACGCAGCAAGGTGACCATCAGCTCGGCTTGATCGATGCCGGTGCCTTCACCGTCGAGCATCGTGCCGAGCGCACCTTTGATGCTGCCCTGCATCGGCAGCGTTCGAATGTTGTTGTAGACGTACTCGTAGATCAGGTCGGGGTCGTTCTTGAGGGCCCGCGCGAGTTCGACGATCTCGTTCGGTACCCTTTGCGCCACGGCCGGCCGGGCGCTGCCCAGGCCGAGCAGTATCGTTGCGGCGTAGACGATGCCCAGGATCTTGCGGAGCACGGCGATGCCTATTTCGACCGAGGCGCGCCTGGAGCGCCCGCTGCTGCCTGCTCGCGATCGAGATCGGCCCTGGTTTTGGGGCGCACCGCCTTGGGTCGAAGGGCGTCGCGGGCCGCCATGGCTTTCATCGCCTCA
>JBBQIO010000181.1:0-7042 GCA_038325015.1 Polyangia bacterium | reverse complement strand
CGCTGGCGCGGTCCGTACACGGTGAAGAAGCGCAGCGCCGTCGTGCCGATGCCGTACAGGTCGCTGTAGTTGGAGCAAAACAGCTCGCCCGCGCGCTTGGTCGCCGCGTAGGGCGAGGCCGGCCGCACCGCCGGGTCGGCCTCGGAGAACGGCACTTCGCTCGGATCGCGCGCGCCATAGACCGATGACGACGAGGCAAACACGAAGCGCGTCACGCGACGCGCGCGGGCGGCTTCGAGGAGATTGAGCGTGCCTTCGATGTTGGTGCGCTGATACCGCTTGGGCGCGATCAGGGACGGCCGAACACCGGCGAGCGCGGCTAGATGAATGACCGCGTCAAACGCATGCTCGGCGAAGACGCGCTCAATCAGCGGCGCATCGCACAGGTCGCCCTCGACGAAAGTTGCTCGCCCGTCCAGCGTGGCCAAGTTGAGCCGATGTAGCCCGGCGGGGTAGAGCGTCTCGTCGAAGCAGTCGAACCCAACGATCTGGTCGCCGCGCGCGAGCAGGCGCGCCGCCAGGTGCGAGCCAATGAAGCCGGCGACGCCGGTCAATAGAATCTGCATCAGCGGAGACTATCCGGCCAAAGCGCGCGCATATAACAAATACTCGACGTTGCCGGCGGGGCCGGTGATCGGCGATTCGATCACCCCCTCGACCACGCAGCCGAGCGCCTCGGCGGCGGCGCGGCATTTGTCGATCGCGCCCTGGCGCAGCGCCTCGTCGCGCACCACGCCGCCCTTGCCGACATTGCCCTTGCCGACCTCGAATTGCGGCTTGATGAGCGCGATCAGCGGCGCGTTTTTCAAGTGGACGAGCGCGGCGACCATGCCCGGCAGGACTAGTGTCAACGAGATGAACGACACGTCGCACACTGCGATATCGGGCAAAAAGGGCAGCGAGCGCGGGTCGAGACTCCGCGCGTTGATCCCCTCCATGCACACCACGCGCGGATCCTGCCGCAGCTTCCACGCCAGCTGGTTGTGGCCGACGTCGACGGCTGCGACGCGTGTGCAGCCACGCTGCAGCAGGCAATCGGTGAAGCCGCCCGTCGACGCGCCGACGTCGAGCGCGGAAAGCCCTGCCACCTCGATCGCGAAATGATCGAGCGCGCGTTCCAGCTTCAGGCCGCCGCGCGACACGTAGCGGAGCGGCTCGCCGCGCAAACGCAGCACCGCGTCTGCGTCGACCAGGTCGCCCGACTTCTTCACCGGCGCATCACCGCACAGCACCTGGCCGGCGAGGATCAGTGCCTGGGCGCGTGTCCGGCTCTCGGCAAGCCCAAGGTCGACCAGTCTTTTATCGGCGCGCTCGCGTTTCATCGACCGAGCTCTCCAATCGGCTGGGCTTTTTCAGGGTTGGGCAAGGGTCTTCACATATCAGCGGCGGAAGTTCGTTGTCCGCAATAACGCCATCCCAGCACGGCATCTTGGTGTCGGGCTTGAAGCTCGGCGCGTTTTTGATCCAGGCCAGGAGCTGATCTTCGTGCGGATAGTGCTGCGTGCACTGCCGCAGGTCGGCCGTGCCGACGCCGTCGGTGCCGTGACACGAGACACAGCCGTACTTGTAGTAGATCTTCTTGCCGAAAGTGCCGCCGCCCATGTAGCCGCCGCTTCGTTCGGGATTCATCCCGTCGACCTTTTTGAAGTCGGCCGAGTGGCAGCACCTGAACTTTGAGCACGAACGCAGCGACTGCAAATAGCGCAAGTCCCAGGACCAATCCCAACCATTTGACGGCGCGCTTCAATCGAGCCTCCTGCCGTACCTTACGATCCCGCGATGGTGACGAAAAGCCGTCGGGCTCGGGGATTTTCGCTTGCGTCACTGAGGGGGTTTTGCTAGTCATTCCGCCGCACGGGGCTGTAGCTCAGCTGGGAGAGCGCTAGAATCGCACTCTAGAGGCCGTCGGTTCGATCCCGATCAGCTCCACTGAATCATTCAGGTTTTTGCTTCCAGTTCTTCCGCTTCACTCTCTCCACACTCGAATGTAACCTCGAAACGAGCCGCTGGCGGGCGGCGCGTTTCACCGTTTTCCGCTCTGACGCCCGCGCATCGTCCGTTGCTGCTGGGCCTCGTCCAACGCCCCGGCGGCGATATGGTGCCTCTCGCTCGTCGATTTGCTGGTGTGGGACAGGCGATCGACGACTCTCACGGTCGCCCATCTTCGTCAGGGGCCGGATAGCACGGCGTCTCGTCCAGAACACGTGCACCCGGGGTGAGGGTCGCTGACGTCACCTGTCCCAATCCCATGATGTGCTGCACCGGAATGCCGCGGGCCAGCAAGTGATCGGCGATGATGCGGCGATGACACCGCCACCACACGGCTTCGGCGCACATGATCGCGCAACGATGCTGATGCGTAAGCGCCAGCAACTCATCGAGGCCGACGCGGAATGCAGCGGTCATAGCGTAATCCGCATAGCTGCGGAACGCCAACACACGCCAGAGCGTATTCGTCGACGGCGGCGCGCCCTTGGGATGGTGACGCCGCCCGCCGAGTGACGGCAGCTGCTGGTAGCCGATGCCCTCGACGGCGAGAGAGTCCGGTAGCCGGTCGATATTGAACTGCGGCATCGCGCGAGAGCGCGGGATGGAGCGCACGTCCACGAGCAGGTCCACGTCGACCTGCCGCAGCAGCGTGACCAACTCGGCGACGGTCCGCGTCGAATGGCCGACAGTGAAGATTGCCCGCATGGATCTCCTACTTCCAGTCAAGACGTTATAAGTCGCCCGGTGTCGGAGTGCAGCCTGTCGAGCAATCTGGTGGACATCTACGCAATCAATCGCCGGTACTTGCGTGCGTTCGGCGGATTCGCAAAGCCGGCAATCGTAGGTCTCACGCAACCGCATTGGTCGTGTGTCGGACGTCGCGAGCTAATCGCCGCCGCGACTCGCCCGCACGCTACTTGCCCGCTTTGCACCCGAGCGTCAGCAAGACCGCGCTCTCGTCGATGGCCTCCACATCGTGCTTCAAGTCTCGCTCGAGCACGAGCAGCCGGCCCGTGGGCAGATCGACAACGTCGTCCGGTAGGCGCAATCGTACGTGCCCGCTGAGCGCATGGATCGACGCCGTTTCCTGGGCGCGGTGCTCCGCGATCCGGCTGCCGGCCTTCATTACGATCAGGACGACCCGCAAGTCGGGCTCGCGCACCAGCGTGCGCGCCGTGTGACCCTCACGCAGGTAGGCGTCTTGAGTCCGTAACTCCGCAGCTACTGCGACGAGATCGAATAGGGTCATTTCAGGGCCTCCAGTTCGTGTCAGGCTGACTTCTGAGACGCGCAAATAATTCGCCGACGTTCTACAGGCCGCAAACGTTGCGCGAGCCGGCGCGCGGATCAAGCACCGTCTCACCCTTGTCGCGCAGGAACTGCGGCGAATCAACGGCCGACGGGCATGATAGGCGCGACGCCAGTGGAGATCGCCCATTGGCCTCGGAAATGCTTGGGAACCCAAGCATCACTGCCGGGGGATCTCTTGCAGCAGCACGGATGTGTGTTGGGATCGTTCGCTCTGGCTGCGCTTCTTGTCGTCGGTTGCTCCGGCAAACCAAGGCACCTGGGACCGATGGCCTGGACGTCGGCGCAGTGGCAGAACCGCTGCCGCGACGCGCACACCTCGTACAATCCGGACCACGGGCTCACCGACGAGACACTGACGCTGGTCCCCGGCGATCCCCGCTGGCTCGACTTCGTGTACTGGTCCATCGACAACAAAGTCGCCGAGCACCAGGTCGAGGCGTACGGCGGCACCGGATGGAACGGGCCCAAAGGCGGCATCCTGTTCCACTGGGCGCCCGGCTCACACTGGGAGCGCGACACCCTGGCCAGCTTCGGCTTCGCCATCGGCCACACCATCGGCGAGCACCGCTGGATGGACACCATGTTCCCCGACTTCTTCGAGCGCTACGGCGGAGTCTACGGCGTCAACGTGAAAGACCGCCTGGCCGAGATCGATCCGAATTCGCCGACCCCCTGGGTGGAATTTCTTGAGTACAGCGGCGGCGCCCAGAGCCCCTACTACCGGTACCTCTTCCACCGCGAAGCGGTTGTCGATCCGATCGGTCGCAAGATCGATCTCATCGCCGGCCAAGGCATCGCATTCTCCTACACGTTCGAGCGCTACTATCACGAGCTGCGCGAGGTGCTGACCGACTGCCGCGCGGTCGATTTCTTTCAGATGTACGATCGGCTGGGCGCCGGGTTCGCGTCACGGGGCAACTGGGCGCACCAGAACGCTCCCGAGTCTGTCGTCGCGCACGTTGGCTACGCGGGCCAAGCCGGCCTGCAACCCGGCGTCGCGGAGCCCACGCGCTACAACCCATCACCCGCTCGCGTCGACGTACCGGCCGACCTTCCCGAAGCGGAAGCCATGCGTCGCGGCCAACAGGTCTATCTCGCCCAGTGCGCGATGTGTCACGGGGTCCGCGGCGACGGCGACGGCTTCCTCGCGTCAGGGCTTGATGTGAAGCCGCGTGACTTCCGCCTGGCGACATACAAGCTGCGATCGACGGAGAGCGGCGAACTCCCAACCATGGAGGACCTCGAACGCACGGTGCGGGTGGGCGTGCCGGGGACCAGCATGCCGGCATGGGGCCAGCTCCTGACGGCCGATCAGCTTCACGACGTCTCCCGCTATCTGGTCGTGTTCTCGCCGACGTTCATCGCTGCCTGGCGGGCGCACGCGACGCCGAAGCCCCTCGGGGTGAGCGTGGTACCGGCGAATCTTCCCGCGCTCGCGCTGCGCGGCGCCGAGCTGGCGAAGCAGCTTCGGTGCGCGCAATGCCACGGCGAGCATGCGAGGGGCGACGGTCCCGCGGCACCGACTCTGCACGATGACGGAAGCAATCTGACCAAGCCCACCGATCTGACCTACGGTTGGTCGTTCAAGAATGGCCACCGCCCCGAGGACGTGTACCGCACCATCGTCGGCGGCCTCAATGGGACACCAATGCCTTCATATGCGGGGGCGATTACGCGTCCCGAGGACCGCTGGGCCATGGTCAGCTGGATCCTGTCGCTCTCGCCCAAAGACCGACCGCGCATCGACCTCGCCAACTTTGCGGGCGAACGCTACCGGATCGGCAGCGCCGGGCACGTCGAGCCACCGGCTCAGCTGCAGGGAGGAGCGCTATGAGGGCGGCGCGCTTCTCGTTTGGCGTCGTCGCCCTGATGGCGTTGCTCGCGTCGGCAGTGTGGTGGCGTCACCAGCAGCACGCCACAATGGTTCGCGTCGGGGGCATGGCCAACGCGTGCGCCTGCACGCAGCGCATCGAGCCCTGAACCCCTGAAGATGACTTCTCCACTCGAGCGATATCTCATCGAAGACCACGCGCGCCTCGACACGCTCTTGCGCAAGTCGATCGCCGATGAGCAGCACTTCGACACGGAACCCTTCGAGCAGTTTCGCGCTGGGCTGCTCCGCCACATCGGCATCGAAGAAAAGCAGCTCCTCGTGCACGCCCGTCAGAAGCGCAACGGAGATCCGCTGCCGCTGGCCGCGATCCTGCGCGTCGAGCACGCGGCGCTCGGGTCATTGATGGTGCCCACACCCGACCGTGCGCTGGTACATGAGATCATGAGCCTGCTCGAGCAGCACAACGTCCGCGAGGAAGAGGCACAAGGACTCTACGCGCAGTGCGCGGTGCTCGCCGGCGGGGACGCAGCCGCCGTGCTCGAGAAGATGCGTGCGATTTCGGCGCCACCCGTTGCCAGGCACTTCGACGGAAGCGGTGTCCATCGCACCGCCGCCGAGGCGCTGAGCTCCGCGCAGCGTGCGGCGCGTCCCAAGGCGCTCAAGGAATTGAAATGAACGAGCGCTTGCGACGGGAGCCCTTCCGCATCCTCTTTCCACTCGCTGCCCTCTTGGCCTGGGCCGCCGTGCTCCCCTGGGTGCTGTTCGGCACCGGGTTCATCCGCGCGTGGCTCAGCACGTATCACGCGCTAACGATGACTCAAGGCTTTCTGGTGGCGATGGCCTTTGGCTTCCTCGGCACCATGTTTCCCCGGCGCACCGGCACCGCGCCGCTCTCCACCGCTGAGCTGTCGATTGCCATCGCGGCGCTCATCGCCGTGCCGTTCTGCCTCGTGACCGATCGGCTCATCGGCGCGGAGCTGGCCTATCTGACCGTGCTGGCGACGTTGATTCAGTTTGTGCTGAGGAGGCTGGGCCGCCAAAAAAAGCGCCCGCCCCATCCCTCGTTCGTCTTCATGCCGCTCGGGCTCGTGGGCGGCGTGGTCGGATCGATCCTGATCGCCACCAGCACGCTCGGCATGCCCGCCCTGCTCGCTCCCGGGCGCGCGCTGGTCGAGGAGGGGCTCATGCTGTCGCTGGTTTTGGCGATGGCGCCAATGCTCACGTCGATCATCGCCCACGATCGTCCGCTCGCCGATCCGCCCGAAGCCGCATACCGTCGCCAACGCGCGCTGCACCTGCTCGCCGGGGCGCTCCTGTTCGCCAGCTTCGCCGTGCAGTTTGCCGTTTCCGAGCGAGCCGGCCTCCTGTTGCGGGGAACAGTGGTCGCCGCGGAGCTGCTGCTCGGCTGCCGCATCGATCGCTGGCCGACGGTGCCGGGGCTCCACCGGCGGCTCTACTGGCTGGCGCTCGTGTTCGTTCCACTCGGCGACCTGGCCGCCGGTGCGCGTCCGGCACTTCGCATCCCCATGTTGCATCTCACGTTCGTGGGCGGATTCTCGATGCTGGTCTTTGCCGTGTCGTTCCACGTCGTCTTCCTTCACACCGGCCGCGAAGCCATGGCTCGACGCGGGCCCTGGCCGGTCGCGATGGTCGGGACGCTGGTCGTCCTGGCGACGGCGGCGCGCGCCTGCGCCGAGCAGTTCCCTGAACACTATTTCGCCGCCCTCACTGTCGCATCCTCCTTGTGGTTGGCCGGGGCGCTCCTGTGGGGAACCTTCTTGATGAACCTGGTGATCGCGCGCAACCCCCAGCCCAAGGTGGCGGCATGAGCCTGGTGCAGCTCGGCGGCAAGGCCCCCGTTGATCAGACGCCGGCTAATCTGATCCTCGAGTGCCACACACGCATTCG
>JBBQIO010000180.1:0-7043 GCA_038325015.1 Polyangia bacterium | reverse complement strand
CGATCCGGAAAACACCCATTCGTTGGAACATGAAAGCAACGGATCCGGTCGATCCCATGTTCCCGTTGTAGTCGCGAAAGTGCAGCCGCACATTGGCCACGGTGCGCGTCGGGTTGTCGGTCGCGGTCTCGACAATCAGCGGCACGCCGTGCGGGCCGTAGCCTTCGTAAAGCACGATTTCGTAGGCCTTCTGATCTTCGCCCGATGCGCGCTTGATGGCACCGTCGATCTTGTCCTTGGGCATGTTGCCGGCGCGGGCATTTTGAATGATGCGTCGGAGCGAAGGGTTCGATTCGGGAGCCGGCCCGCCCGATTTGACCGCAATGGCGATGTCCTTGGCCAAGCGGGTAAACAGCTTGGCCATTTTGTTCCAGCGCGCAAACATCGTGTGTTTGCGGGTCTCGAAAATGCGTCCCATGCCGGCGTTCTACATCAGGTGAGTGGCCACGCTCAACCGGCGCACCTGAGCGCGGCGACGCTGCGCTCGAGCTCCGCTTTGAGCGCTTGAAAGCTGGGCAACAGCTCGATCGTCTTTCGGGTGAGGAGCACGATGTTCCGCGCCACATGCGGAAGCACCCGAAAGCTCCGCTGGGGCAGCTTCATTTCGACCGCCAGCCCGAGCGGCACGAGGCCGTCTCCGAATCCGGCCTTGACCATTTGGAGCACCGCACCGAACGACTCCACCGCGACCAAACGACCGCCGACGAGCTCCGGGTGATGCTCTTTCAAAAGCGGCAGAACGAAGCGCCACGTGGCGGAGGCGGGCTCAATCGACACCAGAGGACGCCGACGATCGGCGCGCCCCGCGAGCCCCGAATGAACCAGCACGAGCGGCTCCGAAAAGACGGGATGCTGGATGAGGTCGGTCGCGGCGGCGGGCGCGGTACAGAGCCCGACATGATAGCGGCCGAGCCGCACGCTCTCGACGACCAGGACACTGCGGTGCGCATGTAAGTCGATGCGTAGCGCTGGTAGCGCTTTGAGCGCGCGGCTCACCACCCGCGGCCCCCAGGACGACGCGATGGAGTCCGCCAGCGCGAGTGACAAGCTGGACAAGGTCGGACCCTCGACCGGTCTGGCGAGCGCCCGCAGCTCCGCGACCAGCGGGCGCGCACGCTGCACGAAGTCCATCCCGCGTGCGGTGAGCTGCACTCGACGTCCGTGCGGCTCGACGAGCCGAAAACCGACAGCGTCCTCGAGCGTGGCGACCCGTTTACTCACCGCCGACTGGGTGATGCGGAGTCGGGTCGCGGCCTCACTCATGGTGCCGAATTGCGCCAGCGCCGCCAGTGCGTCTATTCCCTCCAACATAGTCGTTATACTACTTGATTATAGAAATAGTATTCGCCTGTCTCTTAGGTGGTTCAGGGCCATCTTCGAGGCATGAACATCGACCCAACAGACACGACCGCCGAAATGGCTACCCGCATCTATCAGCAGCTCGCAAAGAATCTGGAGATCATTCGGCGCCGCCAGCCGCGCAGCTTCACCCTTTCGGAAAAGGTGCTGTTCGGCCACCTGGACGCCCCTGAATCGCAGGAGCTCGTGCCGGGGCGAAGCACACTCTGCCTCCGACCGGACCGAGTCGTCTTCCAAGACGTGCTCGGGCAGTCCGGGCTGTTGCAGTTCGCCCAAACCGGACGTCAACGAGTCGCCGTACCGACAAGCATCCACTGTGATCACTTGATTCAGGCACGCGTCGAGGCCAAAGCGGATCTGACCGCGTCGCTGGCGGAGAACGGAGAAATTTATCGCTTCTTACGCGCGGCCGCGGCGAAGTACGGTGCGGGATTTTGGGGCCCGGGCGCCGGAATCATCCATCAGGTCGTACTCGAGAGTTACGCCTTCCCAGGAACGCTCATCGTCGGAACGGACTCGCATACGCCGAACGCGGGTGGTCTTGGTGCGTGCGCTGTGGGCGTCGGTGGCGCGGACGCCGTCGAGGTGATCGCCGGACTTCCGTGGGAGCTTTTGTATCCGCGTCGGATCGCGATTTATCTGACCGGCAGGCTGGGGGGATGGACCGCACCCAAAGACGTGATCCTATTCGTCGCAGGCGCGCTCGGCGCTTCGGGCGCGACCAACGCGATCGTCGAGTACATCGGGCCCGGCGCGCGGACGCTGAGCGCCACCGGCAAAGCGACGATCGCCAACATGGGCGCCGAAATGGGCGCGACGACCTCTTTGTTTGCTGCCGATGACCACATGAACCGGTATCTCTGTGCGACGGGCCGGGGCAATCTCGTGCCGCTCGTCGAGAAATACGCTGCCTTGCTGGCGCCCGATCCGGAGGCCGAAGCGCATCCGGAGATGCACTACGATCACGTGCTGCGCCTCGACTTGGCGACGCTTGAGCCACACGTGACGGGTCCGCACACGCCGGACCGGGCGCGTCCGTTGTCGGCGTTCCAGGCCGAGCGACGCGGCTTGGACGAAGTGTTCCCCGAGGTCATTTCGGCGGCACTCATCGGCAGCTGCACCAATTCGTCTTACGCAGACATGAGCCGTGCCGCAGATGTCGCCCGCCAAGCCGCGGCACACGGCATGCGCGCCCGGGTGCCGTTCTTGGTCTCTCCGGGTTCCGAGCGCGTGCGCGCGACCATCCAGCGAGACGGCCAACTCCAGGCGCTCACCGATGTCGGCGCGGTGATTCTCGCAAATGCCTGCGGGCCCTGTATCGGACAGTGGCGCCGCAGCGACGAAGATACCGGAGCGCCGACTACGATCGTTACGTCGTTCAATCGGAATTTTCCCGGTCGCAACGACGGCCGACCGGGGACGATGCACTTCATCGCAAGCCCGGAGATCGTCACCGCGCTGGCGCTAGCCGGGCGCTTGTCGTTCAACCCCGTTGTCGATGAGCTCGTCGGTCCGGACGGCGTGCGCTTTACACTCGAGCCGCCCCAGGCCGCTCCGGACGTGCCGTCAGATGGATTCGAGCCGGGTCGCGCGAGCTACAGCGCACCGCCGGTCGACGGGCAGGATGTCGTGCTGCCCTTGGACCCCGGCAGCGAGCGCTTGCAGCCGCTCGTGCCTTGGCCAGCCTGGGACGGTAAAGACTTCGTTGATCTGCCCGTCCTCATCAAGACCCGCGGCAAGACGACGACCGACCACATCTCGCCGGCGGGTCCATGGCTACGCTTTCGCGGGCACCTCGACCGCTTCAGCGACAATCTGCTCTCCGGGGCCATCAATGCGTTCACCGGGGAGGCGGGCAAGGCGCGGGACGGTCGCACGATCTCGACCTTGGCTCGCGACTACCTAGCGCACGGCATCAAGTGGGTGATCGTCGGCGATGCGAACTACGGAGAGGGGAGCAGCCGCGAGCATGCAGCCCTGTCGCCACGTCTATTGCACGGGGCCGCGGTCATCGCGAAGAGCTTTGCGCGCATTCACGAGACGAATCTAAAGAAGCAGGGGCTTTTGGCGCTGCGCTTCGCCAATGCGGCGGACTATGACCGGATCTTAGAGGACGACCGATTGAGCCTGTCAGATCTCGCGTCGCTCGCCCCTGGCGTGCCCGTTCGATGCCTGGTGCGGCACGCAGACGGGACCGAGGAGACCCTCTTCCTCGAGCACTCGTATACGCGGTCCCAGCTCGACTGGTTTTTTGCCGGCTCGGCCCTCAACGTATGTTGCGCGCCCGACCGCCGACTACTCAGTCAGGAAGATTAAAACCACGCCTGCCAGTGCCCACGTTCCAACACTACATGCGCGGTCGCCGAGATGCGGTCCAGCGCGCCAGAAAAGGGCTGGATCTGATGCAGTCTGCGGCTGTCGATCGCAACTACGTCGCCGATGCCATAGTCTGCGACTCGGCTCGGCAGCCGGTCGGCTTCGGCCAGCGCCGCCTGCTCCTCTTCGGACGATGTGCAGCGTCGGTCCCACACGCGAAGGCCGCCGCCGAATGCGGGCGCCTGCAGCATGGCCACGACGGTGAGCGCCGCGGCATCGTCGGCCAGTGCCTCGTCGCTTAAGCCTTCGGAATCGAAGTGCACCTCGCCACCCTGCGTGGCGACCCGTCCCGCAGCTGGAAAAATGTGCACTCCTGGTCCACACCAGTCGACGCGTCGCTCGACCGGCGCGCCCACCAGCTGCGACAGAAGGCCGAGCATTCGCTCCTGCAGCCCGGGAACGACGCGCTGCACCAGCGCATCGGACTCCGCCGCGTGCGCAAAATAGTCGTCGGCCTGCTCCTCTTCGAGATGCGTGTACCAGGCGCGGCCGAGCGTGAATTGTGTGTCGGCGAAGTTGCCGGTCCAAAACGGCCGCGCTTGATAGATGTCGCGAACCCAGCGCGCGCACTCCGTGGGCAGGAAGAGGGCAGGGCGATGAGCAAATGCACCCGCGAAGGCATGCAACGTCGGGGTCACGAGCGTCGCAGTTCGTTACAGGTTGATGCCGTTCATGACCACCGCCAGCCGGTCACGCACTTGGCCGCGCTCCATATTGGCCTGCACCAATTTTCGCGTGACATCGTTGAGCTGCGTCTCGAGCCCGGCGAGGCTGGCTTCGAGCTTGCCCTTGAGGTCGGCGTTCTTCGACGATTTGCCCAGCACCTGGATGTTGTTGCGCACCTCCTCTTCGCGCTTGGACAAGCTCTCGCGCGCCTTTTCCAGCGTCTGCGCCTGATCGTCGAGCCGCCCGGCCTGGTCGCGCAGCGCGAGCGCCTCTTTGAGCGCGGCGGCAACCTTCGGATCCACAGTCGTGCTCGACAGATACAGGTCGAGCACCGTCCGGCCCATGTCGTTCCAGATTTCGACCGTCTGTTGCACCGGCGTCTCCTCTTCGATCTTGACCTTGGTGTGGCCCTTTTCGGCCAGGCGGATCGGCAAGTAGTAGGCGCCGCCCTCTTCGAACGTCTTGCTCTTGTCGAGCAGCGTCCAGCCCGGTCGACGCTCGCGCCGGACATACAGCGTCGTCTCCTTTTCCGAGTTGTTCTCGACGTCGTAGGTAAAGCGCGTCACCTGCTTGGTCTGAATGGTCAGAACGCCGTGGACCGCGCGCACCAAGGAGACGCCCTCCTGGCGCTGCTCCTCGGAGAGGTCGACGCGCACGCGACCGTCCTGCGCGTAGGGCATGAACGTATTGGCGCCGCGCTCGATGCGATGGGCCAAGGCCTCGCCCAAGAACGTGCCGCCCTTTTCGTCGGTGCGATAGATCGCCATCGGACCGGCTTCGAGCACGAAGCCCGTGTCGTTACCGAAGCGCACGGCGCGATAGGGCGACACAGAATCGGAGCCGACGCGGAACAGCAGGCAGTCCTCGCCCTTGACCTTGGCGTTGACGATGTTGACCAGCGCCGACTGGCGCTCGTCGATGGTCACCGGCTCGGCGAGGTCGTAGCGGAACAGACTGCCGACGGTGGCACCGGCGACTAGCGTGCGGAAATTTCGCTCCAGGGCTTCGGAGGACACCGGCGGCGGTGGCGGTGCCGGGGGAGCCATCGAGCGGGACGGCTTATCGGCACGATCGGCGTATCCGCCGCCGGGGCCGGACCTGCGCGAGCCCGCTCCGCTCGAGATGCTGGCCGCTGCCGGCGGCGCGGCCTCAGCCTCCGGCGCCGCCCGGGCCGGTTGGTCGTCCGCCAATCCACCCTCGCCGCTGTAGGCCTCTTCGGGAATCGCCGCCGCCGCTTCGGGCAGCGAAAGATTCGGGCGCCGTGGATAGCGCGGCGTGTATAGGTCGTACGTAAAGGCCAACGGCGTACCCGCGGTCAACGACAGCGAGACCCCTTTCCAATCGTCGCCCGACACATTGTCGACCACCGCCCAGCCCTGCAAGAGCGCCGGCGCGCTGTCGCTGAGCACGATGCGATAGGCCGGTTTCCAGGTCGGCATCTCGACCACGTAGCTGACCACCAGATCGTGCGCGCCCTTCTTCGACAGGCGAACCGCGACGTCGACCGGCTTCCAAGAGCCGCTGTCGAGCGCGACGTCGAGCGCCTTGCGCAGGCCGATCTCCAGCGAGCCGTCGAGCACTTGCAACGTCTTGACCGTCGCGACCTTGATCTGGGTCAAGGCGCCGCCGTCGGTCAGCACCGAGATGCGCCAGTCAGGGGTGGCCTCGGCCCCGAGATTCTCGACGCCGACCAGTCGCCCCACCGCCGTGATGTTGCCCTCGACGCGACAGCGCGCCCCGCGGAACGCCTGCGCGATGGCCAGCACGCCGCCTTGCGTGCGCACCTGCTCGGGCAGATCTGAGAGCTGCTTGGCGCGCGATTTTTCGATCGGCAGCGCGATCGACACGGCGTGGCCCTGACCCAAGTCGACGACGGTCAACGACTTCAAAAAGTCCTTGATCTGATCGGGGCGGACTCGAAGGCGCAACATGTCGTCGTCGATGTGGCCGCGCCGCTCGAAATAGCCGATGCCGTTTTGATAGAGCACCGCGCGCGTGACCCTGAGCTCGGAGCCGCGCTGGCCGGCCATCTCCGCGCCACAGCCCGACGCCAGTCCGGCCGACATCAGCAACGACAATAGAAATTTATTCATGGGGTCCTTTTTCGAACGCATGGCGCGTGAGGTCGATCTATCGATAGCCAGGCTGGCTAATGCACGATGAAGGTCGCGCGTGCATGGAGACTGCGCATCTTGACGGCTTCCTGGGCTGGATCTTTGGCCGCGCTTTTGTCGGCCGCAGCCACCTCGTCGTCGAACGCCAGCTCGCCGCGAAAGCGGCTCACCGCCGTCAAAAAGCGCGCCACCGGCGAGCCGGGCACGGGCAGCGCCGGCCAACTCCACGCCAGAGGCGAGCCGCGCACCGAGTCACGCACGCCGTCGGGACCGAACGAAAAATGGCCGCCGTCGGCGGAGACCGGAACGGCGCCTTCGTAGGCCTGGGCGATGCGCTGGAACCCCGCTTCGTCGGAAGCCGTTTCGGGCGCGCCGCGAAAGATGGCCTCGGCCAGCGCCCAGGTGCTGCTCGTTGCCCGCAGCACGCCGGTCTCTAGTATCCAAGACGCGACCATGTACAGGGCGCCATCCTTTTGTGTCGCGGCGTCGACGATCAGCTGCGCGCCCTTGGTCGGCGCGGTCGCGTCG
>JBBQIO010000179.1:0-7060 GCA_038325015.1 Polyangia bacterium | reverse complement strand
CCATGTCGGTCGACGGCGAGGTCGACCTCGAGACCGACGCTGCGTTTGCCGCGATCGGCGCGGTGCCGCTGCCGGCCGACGATGAGCCCTCCACGGGCACTCACGATCGCTCGCCGCACATCCCCGATCCCGAGGGTGAGGTGGATCCGGCGGAGGATCCGTACGCCATCGAGGAGACCCCCTTTGCCGACGCTCCGTCACCGAGCGCGACGCGCAACGCGGCAGCGCAGGCCTTGGCCAATGCCAACGCCGGCGATCTCGATCTCGGCCTCGATGATGTCGCCGAGCAAGCGGCGCGTGCCCCGGCGCGGGCCGAGCGCGGACGGAGCCCGTCGAGGCCCAGCTTTGCCGGCGCACCTCCCTTGCCCCACGTCGAGCCGTCGGACCACTCGGGCCAAAACGGCGCCGCGGGTTCGCCCGATCTCGAGGCGCAGCTGGTCGACCTGCGCCGTGAGCGCGAACGGCTGCAGCGCGAGCTCGACGAGGCCAAGCGTGCCCCGCGCTCCGATGCGCCGGCGCCTTCGGCGGCAAGCGCGGGATTTTCGCGCGAACGAGAGTTTCTCAACCTGCGCGAAATCATCAACAAGAAGGAAAAAGAGACGCTCGACCTGCGCGACTCGCTCGATGGAAAAGAGCGCCAGATTCTCGACGGACGCGACCGTCTGCGCGAGCTCGAACGGCGCAGCCGCGACCTCGACGAAAAGCTGCTCAATACCGAGCGCGATATGGTCGCCGCGCGCGAGAAGATCGACGCGCTGACCAACGATAAGGAGCGCGTAGTCGAGCGCGAGAAGCAGCTCAAAGGCCGGCTCGACGACGCTCAGAAGGCGGTTGCGCGCTACGAGGAGGAGGTCGAGGGCTGGAAAAAGAAGCATGCCGCCGATCTGGCCACTGCACAGCAGCGTCACAAGCAGACGGTCGACGAGCATCAGGCGGTGCTGGCCACCGCCGAGGAGCAGCATCAGTCCAACGTCGAAGAGCTAACTGACCAACATGCCGCGCAGCTGCGTGCGCTGGTCGACGCCCACGAGCAGGACCGCGCGCACACTCAGGAGAAGCACGCCGCGGAGCGAGGCCGCCAGGAGGCCGAGCTGGCCAAGCAGGTGGCGCAGCTGCGTGAACAGCACACAGCGGAGCGCAACGAGCTCGTGGCCAAGAGCACAGCGATGGTCGAAGCCCTCGAGCACAAGCACGCCGAGCTGATCGACGCGACAGTCGAGGCGCACGCCTTGGCGCTGCAGCAAAAAGACACGGTTCACGCCACGACGCTGGAAAAGACCCAGGCCGCCCATGCTGCTGCACTGCAGCAAAAAGATACTGGCCATGCGGCCTTCCTGGAAAAAACCCAGGCTGCTCACGCGGCTGCACTGCAGCAAAAAGACTTGATCTTGGTGGGGACCGTCGCCGCCAAGGAGGACGAGCACCGCGATCAGCTGGCCGGCGTTCGCGCGCGTCACGCCGACGAGCTCAAGGCGCAGGAGAGCACCCACGCCGAGGCCATCGCCGCGCAACATGCGTCGTTCGACGAGGCGCTCTCCGAGGCCGAAACGGCTCAGAAGACGGCGCTCGCCGAGCAGGCCAAGGCCCATGGCGAGGCGCTGAGCGCCAAGGTCGCCGAGCTCGAGAATCGGCACGCCGAGGAGCTGCGAACGACCAAGGAGGCTGGCTCGCGCAAGCTGGCCGCGCTCGAGGAATCGCACACCGATCTCAAGGCGGGCATGCAGCAGCGGCATCAGCAGCAGCTGGAAGAGGCCAGGCAGCAGCACAACGGCGAGGTCCTGGAGCTGACCAAGACGCTGGCCGAGCGCGAGCAGCTCCTCGAGGAGGGGCACGAGCGGATGGCCGAGCTCGACTCGACGGTCGCCGAGCTGCGCGAGCAGCTGGAGTCGCAAGCGCAACGGCTCGCCGAAGCCGCGACCAAGCTCACCACCGCCGATAGCGTGCTGCAAGACCGCGGGCAGCAGCTGGCTGACCAAGCTTCGCGCCTGGCCGGCATGGAGGCGCAGGTGAGCGCGTATCAATCGCAGCTGGTCAAGGCGCATCAGCGCATCAAGAGCGACGCGACGACGGTCACGCGCGCCAAGAAGGCGCTGGCCATCACGCTGACTCTGCTCGACGAAAACGGCGTCGACGCGCACGCCGAGAGCGACGAATCCAAGAGTTGATCGATTGAAGGCGTTCTACCGAGGGCTCGCCGCAACCGGCCTTATGGCGGTGACGGCGGTGCTGGCGGCGGGTGGCATTGGCTGTCGCGCGCAGGCCACGCCGTCGAGTCCCCACGACCTGGGACTCGACAGCAGCGCGCAGGTCGATCTGGAGGGCAGCCAAGATCTGACCGTCGTATCACCACCGGATCTGCTGCCCGGCGCCGACCTGGCCTGTCCGCCGGGTCCGGTCGAAATCTGCGGCAATGGCTGCGACGACGACGGCAACGGCTATATCGACGATGACGACCCCTACTGCACAGCGCAGCTGCTGGCGACCCCGTTTGGCGGCGCACCGGAGCTCGACCGCCTGATCCTCGGTCCGACGCTGACCACCCGCTTCGTCGACGGCAATCCGGTCAACGACGGGGCGCACGCGATGTACAGATTCGGCTTCACGCCCGGCGTCGCGTGGCTGGTCTACGACGCGGCAAGTGACAGCCTGGTCGAGGTCGCGCTGCCTCCTTTGGGTCAGCGCTCGATGGGCGCGGAGATGACGCTGAGCCCCGGTTACAGCACGCGCGATGTGTGTACATTCGCCGGTCAGCTGATCGTGGTCGACGCCACAGGGACGTTGCACCAGCTCGACGTCACCGGCACCCAAACGGGCAGCATCAAGACGGCCGTCAATCTGATCCTGACCTCCTGCGCCAGCGATGGTCAGCGACTGTACGTCGCGGCCCACGATTCGAGCGTTCCGACGGCGCCCTCGGTATTTTGGTCTACGACCAGTCGTTCACACTGGCGCCTTCACCCTGGCCGCTGCCGGCGACGGTGGCGGCGCGCGGCTACGATCGCTGTCTCGACTTTGCCTGGACCAGTCGCGGCTTTTACGGGCTGTTCGTCGCCGCCAACAAACAGCAGAACGACAGCAAGCTCCACGCCAAGCAGATCACGCCGTTCGCCTTCGACGGCGGAATCGGCCCGCCGATCGACGCCGGCATCATGAACGGCCTGGGCGAATTCAGCCCCTAACGCCGTCGTTGACGAACGCTTCGGCGATGGCGCGCAACGTGCCGGGCGCGCTGCCTTCGGCCTTGTTGTCGGCCAGCACGTAGACGTCGCGCTCGGGCAACGACTCGCGCAAAAGTTCGACCACCTCCGCGCGCATCACAGGCTGCGGCGAGCGCACCCGATCGAACGGCGTCAGCTCGTCGCGGCGCGCTTCGTAGGCGCTCGCCGGCGGTAAAAGCAAGCGCACAACCTGGAACAAAAAGCGCGGCATCTCTCGTCGCTGCTGTGTCAGTTCTGGCATGCCGCTCCACCAATTGAGGACCAGCGAAGCGCCGTGCTCGACGAGGAGCGCACCGAGACGTGGTACGCGCAGCTCGCGGTTGCGCACCTCGACGGCGTAGCGGTGGGGCGGCAGCGCGCCCAGCAGTCGTTCGAGCGCCGCGCAAAAGCGCTGCGCATCGGGCCGATGCGCCGACGAAAGAGGCGGCACGCACAGGAGCAGCGGTCCGGTGTGCTCGGCCAACGGTCCATCGAGATAGGAGCGCACCACCTCGGCACCGAGCTCGGGATCGAAGAAGCGCGGGTTGCGCTGCCCCGCTCGGGCCCCCCAGCGCGGATGATCGGCGAACACCGGCGTGGTCAGCTCCAACCACAGCTTGGCGACCAGCACAAACGCCGGCGGGAGCTGCTCGGCATAGCTTTGCTGGTCGGCCGGGGTGAGCGGCCCGTAGTAGCTGCGATCGATCTCCACCGTCGAGAACAGCGGAAAACGTGCGTAGGCGAAAAGACCTCGCTTGACCAGCTCGGCGTGCGAGGGACGGCCCGCCCACACCGTGTCGGCCCAGCCCGGATAGGTCCAGCTGCACGTTCCTAGGTAGAGGCGCGACGGCAACCGCGCACGCAGCGCGTCCAGAGCGGCATCGCGAACCGGTTGCACTCCCGCGGCGCCGGAAAACAGATCGAGCTGACTCATCGGGTAAAAACTACAAGAAGGATTCCATCACGCCACCGGTGACGAACAGCTCCACCAGGTCGGGATCGAACTGCGGCCCCGCTTGTCGGCGGAAGATGGCCTTGCACTCCTCGATCGGAATGGCGCGCTTGTACGGGCGATCGGTGGCCATCGCATCGTACGCATCGGCAATGCACACGACGCGTGCCAAGAGGGGAATGTCCTCGCCCTTGAGCCCGTCAGGGTAGCCGGTGCCATCCCAGCGCTCGTGATGATTGCGAATGCACGAGATCATCGGCTTGAGCATGTCGAGCTGCGCCGAGATCTGATAGCCGATCATCGGGTGCAGCTTCATGTGTTTCCACTCGTCGGCGTCGAGCGCGCCCGGCTTGAGGAGCACCGAGTCGCGAATTCCGATCTTGCCGATGTCGTGCAAAAAGGCGCCGAATTCCAGGATTTCGAGCTGCTCGGGCGACACTCGCGCGGCGTTGCCGAGCGCCATCGCATAGACCGCCGAGCGACCGCAGTGCCCCTTGGTGTAGGGGTCCTTGGCCTCGATCGCCTCGGCCAAGCCGAGGAGTGCCTGGCGTGACCCGGCCTTAAGGCTGTCGTAGGCCACGCTCAGCTCGCGCGTGCGCTCGCGAACCACGACGTCGAGGAGCTTTTCGCGCTTCTGCAGCTTGCCGTATTCCAGCGACAGCTTCTTGATGAGCTCGCGCTGCTCGCGCTCGAGCTTTTGCAGGCGCATCGCCTCGGCGACGATGCCGCTGAGCTGCCAGCGCTGGTCGGGCCCGGCCAAGAAGCGAAACACCCGCCCGGGCATGACCGCGTCGAGCTCATGCCCCTCGTTGGCGTCGGGCACCATGACCACCACCACGGCGTCGGGCTGCGCCGCCGCGGTCTCCAAAAGGATGCGGCCGGCGTCGAGCGGCGGCTTGCGGTCGACGATGACCACCGCGTACTCGGTGTCGCCGAGCCGACGAATCGCATCCTCATCGGTGTGGGCCACGTCGGCGGCGACAATCGGTCGCAACACGTCGGCGATCTCAGCGACCGCTGCGGGACTCGGATGAACTACTAGTGCGCGATTGGCCATGTCCCGACGCCAAGAATACCACGTGAAACCGAGCGGGCGATCCGCTACAACGGCCGCGGCGATGGAAGACTTAAGCGGCAATGTCCAGGGGCTCTCGGCGGCCCACAAGCGGCTTCTCGAGCGCATCTGGCGGCGGCGACTCGACCCGCGCGACTTGATCTCGGCGGAGCTGGCGGCGTTCTTGTGCGAATGCTCGCGCGAGACCGCGCGGCAGGTCGGCGTGCTCATCGATCGGCGCGGCACAGTCACCCATATCATCGTCGGGGACGACCATCGTTTGCTCCTGCCCGACCTGGGGCCGCGGCGCGCCGGCGCCGGTCGACTGCGTGGGCTGAGGCTGGTCCACACGCACCTACGCGGCGAGGCGCTGACGCACGACGATCTCACCGACCTGGCCAAGCTGCGGCTCGACGCCGTCGCCGCAATTCAGATGCGCGACAAGCAGCTCGGGCCGATCGACATTGCCCATCTCTTGCCACCCAACGCCAAGGACGAGCAGTGGCGTCTCCTGCCGCCGATTTCGGTGCACGAGCTACAGCACCATCGCGGGCTCGATTTCGTCGAGCTCATCCGCGCGCTCGAAGAGGAGTTCGCCGCTCACGCCCGTGGCCGTCGCGTCGACGACGGACGCGATCGCGCGGTCCTCGTCCAGGTCTTGACGCCGCGCCGCGGGCGCAACACCGAGGGCATGCCGACGCGCGTCGCCGAGGCCGACGACGACGCCCCGACGGAGAATGAGGCACGGCTGCACGAGCTCAAAGAGCTGTGCCGCACGGCCGACGTCGCCGTCGTCGACGTCATCGTACAGAAGCGACCCCAAGTGGATCCGCGCTACCTGATCGGCAAGGGCAAGCTCGAAGAGCTGGTGCTGCGGGCGCTTCAAGAGGACGCGACGCTGCTCATTTTCGACGGCGAGCTGTCGCCGGCACAGGCGCGCGCTATCACCGACTTGGCCGAGATCAAGGTCATCGATCGGACCATGCTGATTCTCGACATTTTTGCGCAGCATGCGCACAGCCGCGACGGCAAGCTACAGGTCGAGCTCGCGCAGCTCAAATACACACTGCCGCGGCTGGGCGAGAAGAACACGATGATGTCGCGCCTGACTGGCGGCATCGGCGGACGTGGTCCCGGCGAGACGAAGCTCGAGATCAACCGCCGCCGCGCCAAGGAGCGCGTACACCTCTTGGAGCAGCAGATCGACAAGCTGGGAATGCGGCGCGGCCAGCGGCGCGCGCTGCGCACGCGGAGCGCGGTGCCGATCGTCTCCATCGTCGGCTACACCAATGCCGGTAAGTCAACGCTGCTCAACACACTGACCCAGGGCGACGTGCTAGCCGAGAACAAGCTTTTTGCAACCCTCGATCCAACGTCGCGACGGCTGCGTTTTCCGTCGGAGCGCGAGCTCATCGTGACCGATACCGTCGGCTTTATCCGCGACCTGCCCGAAGATCTAGTGACCGCGTTTCGCGCCACGCTCGAAGAGCTTGCCGAGGCCGACCTGCTACTGCATATCGTCGACGCCGCCGATCCATCGCACGGCGCGCACATCCGCGCGGTGGAAAAAATCTTGGAGGAGCTCGACCTCAAGGACAAGCCGCGTCTGTTGGTGTTCAACAAGGCCGACCGCCTGTCGGCCGAGCAGATCCTGGCCATCGACGATCATTGGCGCGACGGCATGCGCAGCCCGATCCTGATCAGCGCGCAGGCCGAGGACACCACGCGCCCGCTTCTCGACGAGATGGAGCAGCGGCTGTGGGCGCAAGATCGAGTGGCCGAGCGCGCGGCGCGCCGCAGCTACCCGACCGCGGTCGTGGACGAAGATCTCGTCTGAATCACTTTTCGTCTCTGTTC
>JBBQIO010000178.1:0-7060 GCA_038325015.1 Polyangia bacterium | reverse complement strand
AACCGAGCGCGGCCCATCGCGCCACGTGCTAGCGTGCGTGACCAGCATGACCACGCTCGACACCATCTTCGGCCACGCTCGCGCCATTGCCGATTTGCGACGTGCCGTCGCCACTGGACGCGTTCACCACGCCTATCTATTCGAAGGGCCGACCGGCGTCGGCAAGGCGACGGTGGCGCGCGCGCTGGCGGCGACGCTCTGCTGCGAGCGGCTGCAGACCGGCGCGACATCCGGGTGCGGATCGTGCGACCCCTGTCGCAAGATCGACGCCGGCAACCATCCGGATTTTTTGCTCGTCGATATGACGGCCAAGGGGCTGACCGAACGCATGCGCGGGCTGCAGGCCGAGCTCGGATTTGCGCCGCACGAGGGGCGCGCCAGGGTAATCGTTCTCGATCCGGCGCACGCGCTGGCCGGCGCACAGGTGGGTCGGGCCGAAGCGGCCAACGTGCTGCTCAAAACGCTCGAAGAGCCGCCCGCCGCGACCCACTTCGTGCTCGTGACCTCCGAGCCGCGGCGCTTGCCGGTGACCGTGCTGTCGCGCTGTCAAAGGGTGCGGTTCGGCGCCTTTTCCGAGGCCGAGCTGGCGCGCTTCTGTGTCGAGCGGCAGGGCGCCGAGGTTGCGGCCGCCGAGCGCGCGGCGCGCACGGCCATGTTGAGTGCGGGCGGAATTGGCGCGGCGCTGGCCGCGCTCGAAGCCGACGCAGAGTCGAACGAAACGGCCGCGCGTGCAGCCACACTGCTCGCGCCCTGCCTCTCTGCGCCGGAGCGCTTCGAGCGCGCGGCTGCGATCGGGCCCGACAGAGAGGAGATCGATCGCGTGCTGGCGTTTGCCGAAGCGACGCTGGCCGCCGATCTGCGGCGCGCCGTCACGGATGAGAGGGATCCGAGCGCCCAGAATTCTCGGACGGTGGCCGAGCTGCTCGGCTCGTTGAGCACGCTGGCAGAAGCGCGACTGGCCACCCGCGGCAATGTGGCACCGGCGTTGGTTTTGGAGCATGTTTGGGCGCGCTTCGCCCGCTACCAGGTCAACCCTTTCAGCCCCACCCCACTCCAAACGCGCAACCGCGGGAGCTCTCGATGACCGATTCTCAAGGACCAAGCGGCGCTCCTCCGGGCGGCGCACCGCCCCCAGGTGGCGGCGGCTCACGCCGTCGCCGTCGTCGTGGCGGTGGACGCGGTCCGGGCAGAGAAGCCGGGGCACCGGCCGATGCCGGGGCCGAGGACGCTCCGAGCGCGCCCCGGCCGCAGCCAGTGCAGGCGCAGCGTCCGCCGCAGCAGGAGCGGCAGCAACAGCAACAGCAACAGCAACAGCGGCCGCCGCGGCCGGCGCAGGGCCAACCTGGCCGTCCCGCCCCTCGACCGGGCGGCGGAGGCGGGCAAAATGAGGACCGCTCTCGTCGTGGCGGAGGCCCGAATCCGCAAAGCCGTGGCGGCGACGGTCGCGGGCGCGGCGGCAAACCCGGGGCGCCACAGCAACAACCGCAACCGTCGCGCGCGGATCGATCAGGGCCATCGGAGCGAAGCGATCGACCGGAGCGAAGCGATCGACCGGAGCGAACCGATCGACCGGAGCGAACCGAACGAACGGAGCGGACCGAACGAACCGAGCGACCGCAGCGAACCGAACGACAGCCTCCCGCTGCAAATGCCGTCGAGGGCGGCTTGGCTCGCCCGAGCGCCGAGGTCGATGCCGGATGGGATGTCTCGGCCGCGCCCGTGGCCACGGCAGTCGAGCCCGAGCGGCAGCTCACACCGCCCGAGCCCCAAGAGAGCCGCGACCCCGACGGCGAGGATGTCTTTTTGGGCGGCGCCGCCGGCCCCAACGGATTGGTTGTCAACGTGGTCGGCGCCAAGTTTCGCCCCACCGGCAGCGTTCATGCGTTTGACGCCGGCGACGCGACCTACGTACGCGGCGACGAGATTATCGTCGACACCGACAAGGGGCCGCAGCTGGCCACGGTTGTCTTGCGCAGCCGGCGCCAGCCGATGCACGACAGCGTGCGCCGCGTGGTGCGCCGCGCCAGCGACGTGGAGCTTCGCAGTCGGGTCAAGAACCACGACAAAGAGCGAGACATTTTCCTTTATTGCAAAGAAAAGCTTCGTGAGCGTGGTCTGCAAATAAAGCTGACTCGTGTCGAGCTGCCGCTTGCCCCCGGGCGGGTGGTCATCTATTTCGCCTCTGAGGAGCGCATCGACTTTCGCGACCTGGTCAAGGACGTGTCGCAGCGCTACCACGCCCGCGTCGAGATGCGCCAGCTCGGCGCCCGCGACGAAGCCAAGCTGGTCGGCGGCATTGGCGCCTGCGGCCGGGAGCTGTGCTGCTCGACGTGGCTGCCGGCGTTCGTCCCGATCTCGATCAAGATGGCCAAAGATCAGGGGCTGGTGCTCAACCCTTCGAAGCTGGCTGGCCAGTGCGGGCGGCTCAAGTGCTGCCTGGTGTACGAGCACGATACCTACAAAGAGATGGCGCGCACGCTGCCCAAAGTGGGCAAGCGCGTCAAGACTCCGGCGGGCAACGGCAAGGTCATCGAGCTCGACATCCTGGCGCAGCGCGTCCGCGTCTGGTTCGACGAGGGCGGCGCGCAGTCGTTTCCCGGCGACGTAGTGACGCTGCTCGCCCCGCCAACACCCCAGGGCGGGGGTGGCAATAGCGGTGGCGGCGCCGAGCCCGAGCCGGCCATTGACCCGACCGCGCAATAGCGCTTCACTGCCGCCCTCATGTCGGCCAACGCGCGCTTTTACGTCACCACACCCATCTATTATGTTTCCGATGTGCCGCACCTTGGGCACGCCTACACCACCGTCGTCTGCGACACCTTGGCGCGCTACCACCGGCTGCGCGGTGACGACACCTATTTTCTGACCGGCACCGACGAGCACGGACAGAAAATCGCGCGCATGGCCGAGCAGCACGGCGTCGGCGAAAAGGAGTACGCCGATCGCATCGCCGCCGCGTACCAGGCTGCGTGGCGCGCGCTAGGTATCTCGCACGACCACTTCATCCGCACCACTGACGTCGAGCACGAGCGCACGGTGCAGGAGCTGTGGAGCGAGCTCGAACGGCGCGGCGACATCTACAAGGGCAACTACGAGGGCTGGTACTGCGTTCCGTGCGAGCAGTTCTACACCGAAAAGGAGCTCGGCGACGGTAACCGCTGCCCGATCCACAAGCTGCCGGTGGAGCGTGTGCAGGAGGAGTCCTACTATTTTCGACTCTCGAAATACGGCCCTCAGCTGCTCGAGCACTACGAAAAGCACCCCGAGTTCATCCAGCCCGAGGCGCGTCGCAACGAGGTGCGCGCATTCGTCGCCGGCGGCCTCGAGGATCTGTCAATTTCGCGCACGACCTTCAGCTGGGGCGTCGCGGTGCCGGGCGCGCCCAAGCACGTCGTCTACGTGTGGCTCGACGCGCTGATCAATTACTATTCCGGGACGCGCCTGTCCGACGCGACCAAGCCGTTCTGGGACGATTCGGCGACCAAGATCGTGCACGTCATCGGCAAGGAGATTTCGCGCTTTCACGCGGTCTACTGGCCGGCCTTCTTGCTCGCCGCCGGGCTGCGCCTGCCGACCACGGTGTTCGTACACGGCTGGTGGACCGTCGACGGCCACAAGATGTCCAAGACCGCGGGCAACGTGGTCGACCCGGTGGCCCTCTCGCGTGATCTCGGCGTGGATGCGTTTCGCTACTTCGTGCTGCGCGAGATTCCGCTCGGCGCCGACGGCGACTTTTCGCACACCTCCTTCATCGGCCGCTACAACGCCGAGCTGGCCAACGATCTGGGCAATCTCCTGAATCGCACGCTCGGCATGGCCGATAAATATTTTTCCGGCACGATTCCCGAGGCTGACGTCGACCGAATCGAAGCCAATCAGGAAGTCGTCCGAGAGGTCGAGCAGCACCTAGAGGCGTATCAGCTGTCGCAGGGATTGAGCGCGATCTGGCGCATCGTTCGCCAGCTCAACACGTACATCGACGCCGAGGGGCCGTGGAAGCGCGATGCCGCGGAGCGCGCGCGCATCTTGACCACGGTGCTCGAATGGCTGCGCGTGACGAGCCACCTCATCGAGCCGTTCTTGCCCGAGACCGCGGCTGGGTTGCGCGCGCAGCTTGGCGTGCGCGAAAAGCCGGCCTGGCCCAACGCTCGGCCACGCGCCCAATTCACCGTCGGCAAAGGCGTGCCCCTGTTTCCGCGCGTCGATGACGATCGCAAGGCGCTGCTCCTCGAAAAGTGGATGCCCAAGGCGACGGTCGCGAGCGGTCAGGCGGCATCCGCACCGGCAGCAGCGACAGTGAGCGTCACCGACTCGCTGGTCTCGTTCGATGACTTCTCCAAGATGGAGCTGCGCGTCGGCGTCGTCCAAATCGCCGAGCCGATCGCAAAAGCCAAAAAGCTGCTGCGGTTGGAGGTCGACTTGGGTGCGCTCGGGACGCGCCAGATCGTCGCCGGACTGGCCGAGCGCTATGCTCCGGCCGACTTGGTGGGCAAGCAGGTGATCGTGTTGTGCAACCTAGCGCCAGCGATGCTGCGCGGCGTGCGCTCCGAAGGGATGGTCTTGGCGGCCGGCGAAGACGCCATCGTCGGACTCGGCAGCGTCGTGCCCCTCTCCGGCGAGGTTGCCGCGGGGACGCGCATTCGATGAGCGCGCTCAAGCTCGAACGGCGCGAGGCGCGGCTGGTGGTCGACTGGCCGGTGGCGATGGAAAAGATCCTGTCGCGTGCGCAGCTCTTGCCGTTGCAGCTGCAGGGCGCCTACGAACGGGTCGAATCGGAGCCCAGCCGGATCGGCAAGCGCTTTGCGGCGCGTCTCGCCGACGTCTCGCCCAATGGTGGATTTCTAATCGGTGAGCCGCTGCCTCTTTTGTCGCGCGTGGCGATGGTGATCGACGTCCCCGACTGGGAGCCGGTCGAGGCCATTGGGTGGGTGATGTGGCGGCGTCTGAAGCCGACGCAGAGTGTCGGCGCCGACGGACCATCGGTGGCGCTGCCGGCCGGTTTCGGCGTGCTGTTCGAATGGATCTCGATGGAGGCGCGCATCGAGCTCAGTCGGCGCATCGCCGAGGGTCGCAGCAATTGATCGAGGCCGCTTGGGACGAAGCGTTGACGGCGGCCGATCCGCAGCGCCGCTTCGATGCCATAGCGCAGCTCGTCGAGAACGACGTGCCCGACGCCCAACGTCGCATTCTGCCGCTCCTCGCAGATCCGTTCGCCCCCGTGCGTGCGCAGGCCGCATGCGCGCTCGGAGACCTGGGAGACCGTGCGGTCGCAGATCGCTTGGCCGCGCTGCTCGGCGATGAGCCCGAGGTCGTTTTTGAAGCGGCACTGGCGTTGGCGCGCCTGGCCGACACGCGTGGCGTCGACGTGCTAGTGGGCGCGCTGTTCGACGGGCGTTCGATGGATGCGGTGACGGCGCTCGGCCAGGTCGATCTGCGCGGCCATCCGATCGCCGCCGACGCGCTCAAGCAACTGGCGCGGCGCTGGTTTGGCCAGCCCTTGGCCAAGCTTCGGGCGGCGGTGATCTTGGCCAAGAGCGGACATCCCGAGGGACGCGCGCTGGTCGCTCGATTGGCGCGCTCATGGCGCAAGGAGATCCGGGCACAGGCGCAGATCGAGCTGGCGGAGCTTGATCTGCGAGCGGCGCCATGACCGAGCTCATCGACAGCCACTGCCACCTCGAGCCGGGCGACTTCACCCGCCAGGAGGGCGGCGTCACGTTCGATGAGCGGCCCGAAATCCTGGCCCGCGCCCGCGCCGCGGGTGTGGTCGGCTTCGTGTGCATCGGCTCGGGGCGAGATCTCGCCGAGGTGGAAAACGCGGTCGGGTTCGCGCACGCCCACGCCGACATCTGGGCCGGGATCGGCATTCACCCGCACGATGTCGCGCGTCACTCGCCGGCCGAATTTGCCGCGATCCTGGCCCGCGTCGCGGAGCTGGCCGAGCACGATAACCGCGTGGCGCTCGTCGGTGAGACCGGGCTCGATTACTACTACAAGCACTCGCCGCCCGAGGCGCAGCAGGCGGCCCTGGTGCAATTTTTGGCCATTGCGCGGGCCGCCAAAAAGCCCGTGTCGCTGCACATCCGCGACGCCCATGCCGATGCGATCCGCATCTTGACCGAGGAGAACGTCGGCGATTTCGGCGGCGTGGTCCACTGCTTCACCGGCACGCCGGCGGACGCCGAACGTTATGTCGAGCTCGGGCTCCACGTCAGCTTCTCGGGCGTGGTCACGTTCAAGAGCGCCGCCGAGCTGCGCGTGGCGGCCGCGCGCGTGCCGGCCGAGCGCATTCTGATCGAGACCGACTGTCCGTTTTTGGCGCCTATCCCGATGCGCGGTCGACGCAACGAGCCCGCCTATGTGATCCACACCGCGACCCTCCTGGCCGAGGTGCGCGGCACGACCTTAGATGAGCTCGCACGCCAGACCACAGCCAACGCCCGCCGCCTGTTCCGCCTGACAGTTATTGACAACCACCCCCAAGAGCGATAGAGAACCCGTCTCTTTTTCAAAGTCTGGAGTACGTACGATGCATGTCTATCGCACCGGAGTCCTCGGCAAGAAGCTGGGGATCACGCAGATGTACACCGCCACCGGCGACCGAGTCGCGGTCACCGCAATCGCGGCCGGCCCCTGCTTCGTCCTCGACAAGTTGACGATCGAGAAGAACGGCTATGCCGCTCTGCGCGTCGGCTTCGGCACGCGTCCGACCCGCCTGTTCAAGAAGGCGCAAATCGGCGCCTTCAAGAAGGCCGGCGTCGAGCCGCTCCGCTTCGTGCGCGAGATCCGCATCGACCCCAAGGACCTGGCCAACTTCGAAATCGGCAAGCAGATCTCGCTCGCCGAGGTCTTCAAGGCCATGACCTTCGTCGACGTCGAAGGGCGCAGCAAGGGCAAGGGCTTCCAGGGCGTCATGAAGCGCCACCACATGCCTGGCTTCCGCGCGACGCACGGCACGCACGAGTTCTTCCGCCACGGCGGCTCGATCGGCTGCCGCTTGACCCCCGGCCGCGTCCACAAGGGCCAGCGCAGGGGCGGTCACATGGGCGACGTGCCAAAG
>JBBQIO010000177.1:0-7070 GCA_038325015.1 Polyangia bacterium | reverse complement strand
GCCGGCCGCGGCATGCTGTTCCTCTTTGACGCGCCGTCGCCGCTGACCTTCTGGATGAAAAATACGTACATCCCGCTGGACATGATTTTCTTGGATGCGACCCGCCGCATCGTCGGTATCGAAGCCAGCGCCGAGCCGCTGACGCTGACGCCGCGCGGGCCGCGGACGCCAGCCCAGTACGTCATCGAGGTGCCCGGCGGGTGGTGCGCCGCGCACGGCGTCGAGCCCGGCGGTCAAGTTCGTTTCGTCGACGTGGAGTAGCCTTTTTGTGCACTGCAGCAACGGCCAGGAGAACGCCCATGCGCCCGCTCGCTCTTTTCGTGATCTGCCTGTCGACGTCTGCTCTGGGTCCCCTGGCGCTGGCTGAAGATGCCGACCCGGTGGCCAACCACACCATCACACTGGACGTCGCCACTAAGGGGTTACACGGCCCGGCCACGGCCCCGCTCATCGCCAAGATCGACGTCGATCAAAACGGCAAGCCCCTCGGTACCCTGACCTGCACGCTGTACGAAAAGCAGACCCCACAAACCGTCGCGAACTTCATCGGGCTGGCGCGCGGCCTCCGGCCCTTCCGCGACAGCAAGTCGCGCGAGTGGGTCAAGCGGCCGTTTTACGACGGCCTGCTGTTTTACCGCGTCATTCCTGGGTTCATCTTCATGACCGGCGATGCGCTCAACAACGGCACGGGCGATCCCGGCTACGCGTTCGGCGACGAATTCGTGGCCGAGATCAAGGCCGACAAGCCCGGCCTGCTCGTGATGAACAACCACGGCCCAGCCACCAACGGCGCGCAATTCTTCATCACCGACGGCGATGCCCACTGGCTGACCGGCAAGCACACGATCTTCGGGCAGTGTGATCCGCTGCCGCTGATCACGCAGATCGCGAGTGTGCCCAAGGGGCAGCGCGACCTGCCAGTCGAGCCCGTGAGCGTCAAGAGGGTGACGATTCAGCGCGGCGCGGCGACACCCGTCGAGTCGAAAAAGCGGACCAAAGCAGTGACCAAAGAGTAGCTCGGCTAGTCGCCGCCGCTGCGCTTGACGCCCACCTTCTTTTTGAACTCCGGCTTGACGCCGCCGACCGCCTCGTCATTGGGAATGAAGCGGATCTCGGTCTTGATCTCGAACGACAGCGACGTCAGCAGCTTCTGCAGCTCACCCGACACATTCATCGATTCGAGAAACGAGCGCAGCTCGCGGGCGAAGACGCGGAACAGCTCGTCCTTGGACGAAGCGGCCTGCGTGATGAGAAAGCTGGCGACGTCCTTGGGCAGGTGAAACTCCGACGCCAGCTTGCGAATCCCCTCTTCCGTCGTGAACACCGCGCCGAGCCCGGCGTAAAAGGTCCGCCGTACGATGTCTGGGATGAGCTGATCGAGTCGCCCCCGCGAGCGCGCTTCGGACTGCGCGGTGCCTGCCGCGCCGCCCTCCTCCTCCGGCATTTCGCGAGCCGCTTTCGGCTCGGGCGGAACGGGCGTCTTGGCGTCGTCGATGGGATCCATGGATTGGCCAAGAGTAGCGCACTTCAGGCCGCAACTGCACCCGTCCCGACCGCGATGCTAGACTTGCGCCGGTGACTCCGCTTTCGCCCAACGCGCGCCTCTCAGAAGCCGATGGCGAGCCAGCGGTCGCCCCGCCGCCGATCAGCGCACCCCCCAAGGTCGCGCCGCCGCACACGACCAGCCCCGCCAACAGCGCACCCTTGTCGGAGCAGCGACCGGCGCCCCGCGGACGGCGCCGTCTATTCATCGCGTATGCCGTCACCATCCGCGTCGCCTGGAGTTACTTGTGGCTGAGCGCGGTCGGGCGATGGGTCTCGCCGGCGCGACGCGCCAAGTGGCTCGCCGAAGTCCACCGCCTGAGCGCGCGACGGATTTTACACGCCATCACGCGGCTGCAGGGGCTGTTCATCAAGGTCGGGCAGCTCATCAGCATCTTGACCAACGTCCTGCCCGAGGAGTTTCGCTGCGAGCTGGAGCGGCTGCAGGATCGCGCGCCGGCACGCCCGATCGCCGACGTCGAGAAGCGCTTCATGGAGGAGTTTGGCCAGCTACCGTCGGCACTGTTCGCCGAGTTCGATCCGTTGCCGGTGGCCGCGGCGTCGATTGGTCAGGTGCATCGCGCGCGCCTCCCGAACGGTGAATCGGTCGCCGTCAAGGTGCAGTACCCGGACATCGAATCGATCGTGCGCCTCGACCTCGAAGCGCTGCGCTTCATCTTCGATATGCTGATTCGTTTCGCACCACACCATGGGCTCGACGGTGTCTACAACGAGATTCGCGCGCTGGTGCTCGAGGAGCTCGACTATCGGGCCGAGGCCCAGCATTTGGAGCGGATTGCCGCCAACTTCGTCGGCCGCCCCGACCGCGCCGGCATCGAATTTCCCCGCGTGCACGGCGACCGATCGACCGGCCGCATCTTGACCACGAGCTGGGTCGAGGGCATCAAGATCTCCGACCGCGCACGACTCGTCGCCGCGGGCATCGACCCGGCCCGGCTCGCGCGCACCGTCGTCGGCGCCTACTGCCAGCAGATCTTCACCGACGGCGTCTACCACGCCGATCCGCACCCCGGGAACATCTTGGTGCAGCCCAAGGGCGACGGCGAGTTCACTGTCGTGTTCGTCGATTTCGGCGCCGTTGCCGAGGTCTCGCCCGAGATGCGACGCGGCATCGCCGACGTGATCTCGGCGGCGCTGGCCCGCGACACGCCCAAGCTGATTCGCGCCATGCGCTCGATGGGCTTCATCGCGCGCGGCGCCGATCCGCGGCTGTTCGACCGGGTGATCGATTTTTTGCATCAGCGTTTTCAAGATCAGATCCGGCTCGACAGCTTCTCGCTCAAAGATCTGCACTTCGATCCGCAGCGCCCGCTCGAGGACCTCGCCGAGCTGTCCAAAATGGGCGTGTCGATCCGCGATCTGGCGGACCATTTTCATGTACCCAAGGAGTGGATTCTCCTCGAACGAACGGTGCTGCTCATCATGGGGCTGTGCACCGAGCTCGATCGCGAGCTCAAGCCGGTCGAGGTCATTCGCCCCTATCTGGAGAAGTTCGTTCTTGGCGACGACAGCGACTGGTCGGCGCTGCTCTTGCGCACGTCGCGCGAGCTCGGCACGACGCTAATCGCGCTGCCCAACGAGCTGCAGCAGCTGTTGCGGCGCGCCGATCGCGGCGAGCTCGAGGTGCGCTTTCGCGGCTTCGGGCAAGAGGCGCAGCTCCTGTACTCGCTCGGACATCAGGTGATCTTCACCGCGCTCGGCATCGCAGCGGCGAGTCTAGCCGTGGTCTTCGACGGGCGAGGCGAAACGACGATCGCGCACGCCGCGTGGTGGGGCGCGGGAGCGGCGGCGCTCCTGCTATTGCGCTCGATGTGGTCGTCACGCCGACGGTAGTTTGTCGTTCGGCGCAGCGAATTGGGCTGCGTCAGCGCGCTACGCGGTAGGCCTTGCGGGCGCCCGACAAGAGCCTGCGGGTGCGGACGACCTCTTGTTGCGCGCCAAGATCGGACGGCCCAAGGCGCGTTGCCCGGCGCAGCGCGCGATCGTAGTCGACTATGGCGGCTTCGTAGCGGCCCAGGATGCGATCGTCGCCTTGGCTCGCGACTGGCGACGGTGCTGTGCGCGCACCGTCACCGTCGACTGGCATGAACTGGGTGAGCCGCTCCTCCTGCCACGGGTTGCGCAGGTCCGGAGCGGAGGTGGGGTCGAACGGATTGAGCAGCCCTTCGGTCGAGCGGGGCAGCGGATCGCGCAGGTCGCGTAGCGGCATCCCGGCCAGCTCCATAGTCGGAAACGGATCCTTTAGATCCGGCACGCGCCACTCGGCGGCGACGCTGCCATTGCGCATGGGCCCATCGTCGCCGGCCAGCTCCGCGGCGAGAATCTCGTCCTCCGCGCCCACTGCGAGGACGTCGCCGCCGGGCACCGATCGGCGGCCGGTGCGGCCCAACGCTTCGAGCGCCTCGATGTCGCGGCGCGCTTTGGCGACCCACGACTGCTGCGCCGGTCGCCGCTCGCGCGTCACGTAGGAGCGCAGCGCCGTAAGCGCTCCCGAGGCGTCACCGAGCGCTTTGAGCGTTTGGCCGAGGCCGTAATAGGGATCCGCGTCGTCGGGGCGAAGCTCGATGTAGCGACGAAATGCCGCGACTGCCTCGGCCTTTTCGCCGGCACGACGCGAGGCGTGAGCCAAGTCGTACCAAGCAGGCGCGAAGCGCCGATCGTGCTCCGTCGCCGCGCGCAAAGGGGCGAGCGCGTCGCGATAACGGCGCAGGCGCAAGTAGGCACGCCCCAGCCCGGCGTAGGCATCCGGGTTGGCGGGATCGGCGGCGATCGCTTTTTGATAGACGACCGCAGCCTCGTCGTAGTGGCCTGCCCCGAGGAGCTCGGCAGCGGTGGCGCGCAGCGACGGGGCATCATCGGGAATCGCGACCGGCGGCGCGACCACCACGGGCGCGACAGCCACGGGCAGGACGATCTCCTGAGCGCGCTTCTTGGCTTGTTCGACGAACCGCTGCTTTTGCGGCGAGCGCTCCAAATCCGCATAGTGCAAATAGGCGAAGCGTGCCGTAGCGAGATCGCCGCCTTTGTCGGCCGCCACCGCCCATCCGTAATACGTGTCGGCGCGGTCCGGGGCCAGCGCGCTGGCTTTTTGCGAGGCGGCGACCGCATCGTTCCAGCTCTGCTTTTGGCGATAGGCGAACGCCAACTTGTAGTAGCCCTCGGCCCAGCGACTCAACCCAGGCCGCGCCAGGCCACCCTTGAGCGAGGCGATGGCCTCGTCCCAGCGATGCGCGCGAAACGCGGCGAGCGCATAGGCATCGTACGATTTTTCATCGTCGGGATGCGCGGCGATGGCCGCGCCCGCAAAAGCGAGCTCGTCGGCGCCCTCGGCGAGGACCGGCAACGCGGGCAAACCCAGCCAGAGCACGGCCACGACGTTGACGACACGCATTGCGAGCCGATTATACCACCGCCCCGTCGAAAGAAATTGCTCCAGTCGGACGTAAATAAGACGATAGCGCTACCGACTTCTTTGGCGAGCCTTGGTAAGGAGCATCATGGACCTGTCTGTCGCGGGTAATTTCGTCACCTTTTTGGTCACCGTCGGGCTCTTCGTCGTCACCGTAGGGCTGGGCCGCCGAATCTGATTGAACGGCCCGCCCATCGGCCGCAAACTGGGCTCCTCAACGGCGACGTCAGACGCCGCCGAAAGGATCTCGGATGTCGCAAGCGCGTACGCCGCAGCAGGCCGCTTCGGACCGCCTGGCCGACACCTCGCTCGCCGATCTAGAGGCGATTCGCCTGCTGCTCCAGGGCAGCTCGGTCATCGATTGGCATCGTCTCGCGTTCACCGATCAGGCCCAGGTCGATCGCTTTTTGCGCGTGCAGGAGTTCGATCCGGCGCGCCCCGACGACCTCGAGCGCCTCGACGACCTGCGCTCAGAATCGGTTGACTATCTGACGCGAAATTTCGGCTATCGCATCCCGGACGAAGTCGCCGATATGCCGGTGCGTGAGCTCTTTTTGCTGGCCTCGTCGCGCGGTCGAGGGCAGGGGTACGCGTGCATCATCTTGAAGGCCATGCACGTCATTCATCACTTGGCGGGGCGCGAGCTGTTGTTCAAGCTGCCGATCTCGGACGATCGCGTGTTCGGCTTGGTCGAGAGCAAAGTGGTGCAGGTGGTGGAGCAGCTGCGCGCCGCCGGCTGCGCCATCGTCGAGTTCGCGTGGAGCCGTAAGGAACGCGACGCGGTGGTCACCAAGCTCTTGGCCAAAAAAACGTCGATCGCGGCCAACGTATTCGACAAGCTGCGCTTCCGACTGGTGACGCGCAGCCCCGAGGATCTGGCGCCGGTCTTGACCGAGCTGGTGCATCGGCTGGTGCCGTTCAACTATGTGATTCCCGGCGAGTCGGTCAATCGTTTGCTGCACTTTCGCCAGATGGTGGAAGGGACCCCGGCGTTCGCTCGGTTCGCGGACCAGCTCGCCGAGCCGCTCGACTACGAAGAGACCAACGGCGGGCCGGATAACGAATTTTCGGGGCCGTCGTGTCGGCGGGGGGGGGGCGGCGGGGAGTTGCCGGTGCGCGTCGACCAAGCGCTGGTCGAGTCGGTGGGCAACGTGCGTGAGCTCGGTCCGATCCTGTTTGCGTTGACCGAGTTTCAGATCGTCGACGCCGACACTGCGCAGCGCAACGAGGCCGGCGAGAACTCGCACAAGGCCTACAAGGGCCGGCAAAAACAGAGCGTGCGCACCCGGCTGTCAGGCTCGACCGGACCCGCACCGATCGTCGACGACGACTAGCCGGAAAGCGCCCGCTCAGGTTCAGGCCAGGACTCGGCAGAGCTCACAGAATAGAGCGAGCACCGCCAAACCGTCGAGGATCGCGATGCGGCCGACCATCCGGAGCGAGCGCCGAAGATCGCCGCGCAACACGAAGCCGGCCATGGCATGGCCGCGAAAGGGTCCGCCGCCCTGATCGATCTCGGCATGCAGCTCGGAACCTAATCCGGTATCGACCGTGGCCGCGCCGGTCAGCTCCTCACCAGCCAGCGCACGCATCGCCGGAAGCCGAACCATCAGGGCGCGCAGCTCGTTCCAGGCTCCCAGGTCGATCACAAGCACCGCGACGAGCATCGGTAGTCCAGCACAGAGCACCATGAAGGTCGCGTCGCCGCGCGATAGATGTGCCGTCGCCAGCCCGCAAACGACGATCAGGGTCCGCCATGGAGCCCGGCTGGTTGCGCCATCCACCAGCGACCCCGGGCGTGCCCGTCCGATCGCTCGCGTCGACCAGACCACGAGCAAAACCGGCACCAGGAAACCGGCCGAGAAGATCGCGCCGAAGCTGAAGCCGAGCGCGATCCCGTGCGGGCCAACGAAGAGCAGACCGAAGACGGCACCGTTGAGGGCTGCCGCAAGGACCACCGCTACACTGACCAACGGCAGCCACCATCTTCGGCCGTGCGTCGCGCGCACGACCTTGCCCAAGACAAGGCAGCTCACACCGGTCAAGAGCGCCAACACCACACGCACTAGCACCGGACAGTTGGGCTCGATGCAAATTC
>JBBQIO010000176.1:0-7102 GCA_038325015.1 Polyangia bacterium | reverse complement strand
TCAAAACGGGCGACTTCAAGAAGACGACGCGGGCCGGGACGCTCTACCCGTACCAGATCAAAGACGACCGCTTCACCGCCTCGATCGGCTACGCGGTGGCCTACTACGAGCGCATGCTAGGCCGGCGACGCAGCGAGTTCGAATCCGACGCGCTTTTAGAATTCTTCGGCGACCCGAAGCTGGCGCGCGGCATCGTGCGCCGCGAAGTCGTTCGGCTGGTGACGCCGGGCGTCGTGCTCGACGAAGAGGACCTCGACCCCAAGCGGGCCAACTATCTGTGTGCAGTGGTACTCGACGCCGATAAAAAGCGCGTCGGGCTGGCGCGGTTCGACGCGACCACTGGCGAGTTTGCCGCCACCGAGCTGACCCTCTCGGAGGATCCCAATGGCGGCGAGCTGGCCGCCGAGCTGGCGCGCTTGGCCCCGCGTGAAATCCTGCACGACGGCGTCTTGGAACCGGCCTGGCCCGAGCGCATCTCGGCCAGCTGGATTGCCAGTCCGGCGCTCGACCTTACGGGCGCCCAGGCGCACCTCGGCAGCGCGCTCGGTCGCCAACTGCCCGACGGCCTAGGTCCGCTGGCGCAACGTGCGGCGTCGATGGCGCTGGCCTACGCGGCGCGGACCCATCCCACCGGACAGCTGCCGCCGGCGCAGCTGTGGCCCTACCAGCTCGGCGATCTGCTGGTGCTCGACGAGGCGACCCGGGCGCATCTGGAGCTCTTCGGAACCCTGCGCAGTGGCGAGCGGCAGGGTAGCTTGTGGGGCATTCTCGACGAGAGCACGACCGCGATGGGCGGGCGCCTCTTGCGCGGCTGGCTGCTGTCGCCCTTGACCGATGTTGCTCGGATTCGTCGTCGTCAGGACGCTGTCGGTTGGCTGGTCACGGAGGCCGCGCTGCGCTCCGAGCTGCGGCGCGCACTCGACGGCATGGGCGATCTCGAACGCTTGACCGCGCGCACGACGCTGGGTGTGGCCACGCCACGCGACCTGGCACGCCTGGGGCGTGCGCTCACCGCGCTGCCCGAGCTGCGCGCGCTTCTGACCGGAGCCCAGAGCAGCGATCCAGCGGCGCCACTCGATTTTCCCGAGCTCATGACCATCCGCGCGCTTCGGTCGGACGGCGACGCCAGCGATGATCTCGAAGAGGAGCTGGCACGCGTCCTGGGCGCCACATTGGTCGACGATCCGCCGCCGGGCTGGAAAGAGGGTGGTTTCTGTCGCGCCGGAGTCTCCGACGAGCTCGACGAGCTACGCGCGCTCACCGACGGCGGCAAGGCGCAGATCCTGGCCATCGAGGAGCGTGAGCGGCGGCGCACCGGCATCTCGTCGCTCAAGGTCCGCTACAACCGCGTCTTCGGCTACTACGTCGAGATCACCCACGCCAACGCCGCGCGCGTGCCGTCGGACTACATCCGCAAGCAGACGGTGGCCAACGCCGAGCGCTTCGTGACGCCGGAGCTGACCGACCTCGAGCAAAAAATCTTGGCCGCCGAGGATCGCCGCGTTGCGCTCGAGATGGAGCTGTTCGAGCGGCTCAAACGCACGGTCGCCGCGCGCGCCGGAGCGCTCCTGCACCTGGCCCGCGAAGTTGCGCGCATCGACGCCCTGGCGTCGTTGGCCGAGGTCGCGCATCGCTATGGCTATGCTCGCCCGCTGGTCGACGAGTCGCTCGAATTGCGCATCGAGGACGGCCGCCATCCGGTCGTCGAGCGCATGGTCGCCGAGGGCAAGTTCGTGCCCAATGACGTGAATATCGACTGCGACGTCGAGCAGCTGCTGGTCATCACCGGGCCCAACATGGCCGGCAAATCGACCGTCATGCGCCAGACCGCGCTGATTGTCCTTCTGGCGCAGATGGGCAGCTTCGTGCCCGTCAAGCGAGCCCGCGTCGGCGTCTGCGATCGCATCTTTACGCGCGTCGGCGCCTCGGACAATCTGGCGCGCGGCGAGTCGACGTTCATGGTTGAGATGCGCGAGACGGCCCACATTTTGGCGCACGCGACCAGGCGCTCGCTGGTGGTGCTCGACGAGATCGGGCGCGGCACCTCGACCTACGACGGACTGGCCATCGCCTGGGCGGTGGCCGAGCACCTACACGACCGCATCGGCTGCCGCTCGATGTTTGCCACGCACTATCACGAGCTGTGCGCGCTGGCCGAGACCCGCGATCGCGTACGCAACCTGTGCTCCGCGGTACGGCTGTCAGGCGGCGAAGTCGTCTTTTTGCACAAGCTCGTCAGCGGCGCTGCGTCGCGCAGCTACGGCGTCGAGGTGGCGCGCCTGGCCGGTCTCAGCCCCGAGGTGGTGGCGCGCGCCCGGGCGATCTTGCGATCACTCGAAGAGGAGGCGGCCGAGGGCAGTGTGGGGCCGGAGGCGGACCCGCTGCCGCTGCTGGCGCTGGCGACGCGCGGGCCCAACGAGACGGCGCACGGCAAACCCGACAGCCAAATCGAAGAGCGGTTGCGAGCCGCCGACCTCGATGGCATGTCGCCGCGCGAAGCGCTGGCCTTCTTAGCCGAGCTGCAGTCGCTGCTCCGCCCTCTGACTTGACGTCAAGCCACCGGCGCGATACGCGGAACGACATGGAAATACGAACCCCTTCTTCGTCGACAAATGGCTCCGCGGATGCGCCGACCACGTGAGCACGCTCCGCTCCATCGACCTGCGCAAGGTCGGCCTCGTTTGCCTCGGGCTGTACGCAATCGTTCTCCTCTATCGGCTGAACGATCCGCCGGGCAGCTACGCCAAGCCGGGCGATCCGCCGCAGTACGTGCACGACGAGTGCTACCAGGCGTTCACCGCGCACCGCTACGCGATCGGCGATCGCAACGCCTGGAACCCGTGGGGCCAGGAGCGCGGCGACGTCGCGCGCTTCACGACCAGCGATCTGGCGCCCTATACGACGTACGAATGGATCCATCCACCGATCGCCAAGCTGATCATGGCCGGCTTCATCAAGATCTTCGGCTTTCAGCCCACCGCCTATCGACTGGGCAGCATGTTGAGCGGCTTGGGCATCGCTGTGCTGCTGTGGATTTGGACTACGCGCATGGTCGGGCCCGGCTTCGGTCTTCTGTGTCTTATGCTGTTCATGAGCGACGGCATGAGCTTCGTCTTGTCCCGCATCGCGATGAACGACATCTACGTGACCTGCGGCATCGTCGCTGCCTGCTACGCGATGTACCGCTTCTTGGAGATGCCGCCGCTCGACCTGCCGACGACCTCCGTCGAGCCTAGGCCTGATGCGAAAAAATCGTCGCCTGAGAGTAAAAAAGAGGCACGGAAGAAAAAGGAAAAAATAGACCGTAAGCGAGAATCGCTAAAAGACGCCTGGTGGCGCACCGAGAGCCCGGGCATGGTCCGCTGGCTGTTCGCCACCGGCGTGCTGTTCGGCATCGCCTTGGCCACCAAGTGGAACGCGGCGCCGCTCTACGCTGGCGCCATCGTGGTCACGCTGGTGCGCGTGTACCTGCTCAAGCAGTGGCGCATGTTCCTGTACTGGGCGCTGGCCATGCTGGCGATTCCGCCGCTCATGTACGTGCTGTCGTACGGTTACTACTTTTCGCTGGGCTACACGTGGGACGACTTCACCACGCTGCATCAGCAGATCTGGTGGTACCACCACAATCTCAAAGCGACCCATCCGTTCTCGTCCGAGTGGTGGGAGTGGCCGTGGGTGACCCAGCCGGTGTGGCTGTTCATGCACTACGACGGCGACGGCGCGCATCGACGGATCATGTATCTGATGGGCAATCCACTCCTGTGGTGGCTGTTCGTCCCGTCGCTGGCGTGGGTCACGGTTCGCTACGTCAAGCGGCAGGCGCTGCGCGACGCGTGCATTCTATTTGGCTTTTTCGGCTCCTGGCTGCCGTGGATGTTCATCGGTCGCGTGCTGTTCATTCAGTATCTGTTGCCGGCGGTGCCGTTCGGGGTGATGGCCGTCGCGACGACGCTCGAAGATCTGGCCGGCACTTTCAAGCTCAAGTGGCTGCCCTGGGTGTGGGTGGCGCTGTGCTGGGCCACGTTCATCAATTTTTATCCGATCTGGACGGCGCAGCCGATTACGCCCGAAGATCTCCACGGCTCACGCTTGCTGTGGTTTCATCGCTGGCACAAGACCAACGTCGAAGGGCTATATTGGTAACCATGCTGAACTCAAAAAAGATGCTGATCCTTTTGTCCCTGTCCACCATCCTCCTGCCGGCCTGCGGCTACAACGGACTGGTCGAGTCCGACGAAGAGGTCAAAAAAGCCTGGGCGCAGGTCGAGAACGTCTACCAGCGCCGAGCCGACCTGGTGCCCAACCTGGTGGCCACCGTCAAAGGATCGGCGGCGCACGAGGAGAAGGTCCTCGCCGAGGTCACCCAAGCGCGCGCCTCCGCCACGCAGGTCAAGATCACGGCGGGCGACCTGAGCGACCCGGCCAAGATGCAGGCCTTCGAGCAGGCGCAGGGGCAGTTGTCGCAGTCGCTCGGTCGGCTCTTGGCGGTCTCGGAAAAATATCCGGACCTCAAGGCCAATGCGCAGTTCGCCGACCTCATGTCGCAGCTCGAGGGCACCGAGAACCGCATCACCGTCGAGCGCGGGCGCTACAATGCCGCGGTCGAGGCGTACAACGTCAAGTGCCGGTCATTCCCGTCGGTCATGGCGGCCAAGATCTGGGGCTTCAAGGTCAAAGAGCCCTTTCACGCGACGACGGCCAACGCCAACGTGGCGCCGACGGTTCAGTTTTGATGATCGCGCGGCGGCTCGCCGCGGTCGCTCTCGGCGGACTGTTCTGCATCGCGAGCCCGGCGCTAGCGCTCGAATTGCCGGCCCGTCCCGTCGCCCGCGTCAACGACTACGCGGGAGTCTTGTCGGCGGACGCGCGCGCACGGCTGGAGTCGCAGCTCACCGGATACGAAAAGGGCACGACGCGACAGATGGTCGTGGCCATCTTCCCCGGCCTTGACGACGGCGAGCTGGAGGACACGTCGATTCGGCTGGCCGACCAGTGGAAGATTGGCGGCAAGAAATCCTCGGACGGCGTCCTGGTGACGGCGTTCGTCAAAGACCGCAAGCTGCGAATCGAAGTCGGCTATGGGCTCGAAGGCGATCTCACGGACGTAGTTTGCGCCCGGATCATTCGTCAGATCATGCGCCCGGCACTTCAGGCGGGCGACTGGTTCACGGCCCTTTCGGCGGGGACGGCGGCGCTGGAGCAGGTCGTGGTCGGCGGCGCTCCGCCGGCCGATGATGGCACCGCCAGCAACGTCAAGTCGTCCGGCCACACGTCGCCGCTGTCGATTATCGTGTTGATCATTTTGGTCGGCCTCTTGGTATTCACGCCGATCGGGCGGCTGTTTTTGGCCGCCAGCTTTCTCGGCGGCGGGAGCGGTTGGTCCTCGGGCGGTGGCGGTGGCGGTGGTGGCGGCGGATTCGGTGGCGGCGGCGGCGGATCTTTTGGTGGCGGCGGCGCCTCGGGGAGCTGGTGATGGCGTCGTTCCTACAGCGCTGGCGCAAGCGTGCGCTCGACCGCATCCTGCCGCCGGCCGAGCAGGAGCGCGTGGTCACGGCGATTGCGACCGCCGAGCTTGGCACTACGGGCGAAATCAAAGTGCACGTCGAGCGCCACTGCCCGGGTCAAGATCCCTACCGACGAGCGGTGGCGCTGTTCGGCGAGCTCGGCCTGACCAAGACCCGCGATCGCAACGCGGTGCTGATCTATCTGGCCATCGAGCACCGTCGCTTCGCGCTGATCGGCGATACGGCGATTCACGCCGCGGTCGGCGATCCCTTTTGGCAGGCGGCGAGCGTTGTCTTGCGTGCCGCCCTGGTGCGTGGCGCGTACGGCGAAGGGCTCGCACAGGCCGTGACCGCGGTCGGCCAGGAGCTGGCGCAGCGCTTCCCGCGCACCGCCGAAAAGACAAACGAGATCGACGACAGCATCTCCAGCTGACCCCGATCGATCAGCCACGGATCGCGCATCAGCGGTGCTCGGATCGGTAGTCCGCCAAAATGCCTTTGACCTCTTCGATCAGCGCGCGCGGCACCAAATGCTCAGGCAGCTGCGCGCGGCTCGCTCGCGCGGCTTCGAAGAACTGCGACCGCAACAGCTCAGTGACCGGAACGCGCTCCATGCCTTGACGCTGAAACAGCCCGGTCACCAGCGCCTGATCCTGCTGCGCGCCGAGACTCTCCATGCGCACGAACACCCGCGCCGCCAGATCGCGAATGCTCTGGGCGGTTGCTGGCGGAACCTGATCCCAAGCGCGATTGGCGACGATGAAACAGCCATTTAAGAAGCTCATGCGCAGATCGGTGATGTAGCGGGCCTGACTGGACCACTGAAACGCCACCGCTGCCGAGGGAATTGCGATCAGAGCGTCGATCCGCCCTTCGTCGTAGGCCGGCCCGACGTCGGTCAGGGGCAGCGCCGCTACCTTGAGTCCGATGCGCGGCAGCTGATCGGCCAGCACTTGATCGAGATCCCAGTACCACGTGGTCATCTGCCGAAAGTCGGCCAGGCTGCGAATCGGGCGGCGCGACAGGAGCACGTCCGACCCGAGCCCAGGGCCGCCGAGATACTCGAAGCCGGCCTTGCGAAACTCTTCGGCCAGCTTTGGCCGCAGCCGACCGACGACGTACGCCGATTCTTCGCGACTCTGGAACAGACCGAGCACGCGCAAGACCCGCATCGAGGGCGCCAGCCGGTTGCAAGCCATGCCGCCGGACGCCACGCCGTCGAGCTGGCCGCGGCCGACGCGGTCGATAGTCTCGACCTCGTCCCCGGAGACGCCGCCGAAATACAACTTCACCTGCACCTGGCCCGATGAGATGCGGTCGACCTCGCGGGCGAATGCGTGAAACTCGCGCGCCCATGCCGTGCCCTCGGGGGCCGCGGTGGCGAGGCGCAGCTTGATCAGGGGATCGGCGGCGGCCCCCTGGGGCGCCGCGGCCCACCCGATGGCGGCGAGGAAAATTGCAAGCGTGGCGCGAATGTCCTAGAGAAGATCGACGGTGCCGGGCAGCAGATCGAGCGACGAGAAATCGGGCGCGCTGGCGTCGAGAATCGGGAGCGCGGCGTCGCGCGGCGCCCCGGCGTCGCTGCCGAACGGAACGCC
>JBBQIO010000175.1:0-7106 GCA_038325015.1 Polyangia bacterium | reverse complement strand
GGTAGTTGCCTGTCGCTCCTCGGTCCGGTCGTCCACCACTAGTATGCGCATCCCGCTCCCGCCCCCCCAGTTTGGATTTTAGGCCGTCGTCAGCTTCTTGGCCGCGGCTATCAGCAATTCTGCTTTGAACGGCTTGACGATCCATCCCTTGGCGCCGAGCGCCTTGGCCCGCTGAATCAGATCCGCTTGCCCTTCGGTGGTAAGCATCACGATTGGAATCGTGCTGGCGTTGGCGTTGAGGCGTTCGAGCAGCTCGATGCCGCTCATCCGCGGCATGTTGACATCGCACACCACGAGCTGCGTATCGGGGCTCGCGTCGAGCTTGGCCAGGGCGTCCAAGCCGTCGCTGGCCTCCAGCACGGCGAACCCGGCGCCGGTGAGCGCCCGCCCGACTTGCTGTCGCACCATCGCTGAATCATCGACTACCAAGACTTTGGTCATCCCGTCTCCTTGACCGCAGAGCTCAATGGCGAGGCGTTGCATGGCTTGCGCCAGCGAGCGAAATCAGACAGTTGAGCTGGCTGCGTGTTGTGCGCGGCCCTATGCGCCCGCCCATGACCGTCAAAAAACGCACCGACTTCGAGCGTTTGTTGACGGCGTCGCGGTCGTTTTACGAGGGCGAGGGCGAAGGCGAAGGCGAAGCCAGAGGCAGTGGGAGAGTGGCTTCGTAGGCCTGCCAGCGGGCGAGCGCGGTCGAGTGGTTGTACAGGTCCGGGCGCCATTCATACATGGCGGCGGTGCCCAGGATCTGGATGAAGGCGGACGCCGGCAGATGCAACCAGGAGCAGATGACCGGATTGGACAGGAGCCCCTCTGTTGCGGTCGGCAAATCGGCGGAGCGCCCGTCGACGGCGACGACCTCTTGGGGCCAGTTATCCCAGACGATCGGCTGCCGGCCGAGCGAGGTATCGACCGGCGAAAGGTCGGCGGCATCGATGGTCGGACTATAGGTTTCGTTGCCGGTCCAGAGAAAATCGACGGTGGCATGGACGTGAGCAGCCATGAACTGGTTGTAGTCCTGCCAGCCGTCGACGGCCTTGGTGTAGCGGGTGCCGACGACGAGCAACCTTGCGGTTGCATTTTGCCCGCGCAGCCAATCGTCGACGCGATTGATGAGGTAGGCCTGAGCATCCATGAAGGTGGCGAATCTGGCCATGTCCGCGGGGTTGGTCAGGGCCTCGGTGTTGTCGTCGAAAAACAGGCCGAAGTGGGTGAGGCCGACCGAGGCAAGCTGTTGGTACTTGGCGGTCAGCGTCGCGAAGTCGGCGTCGCCGGAGTAGGAGATGGGGACGACCGGTCCGTAAAACAGCCCCTGGCCGGGGCGCACGGCCCAGGTAAAGTCGATGCCGGCGTCGGCGGCTTGGGCTGCGGCGGCGGCAAAGTCGGCGAGCTGCGGAGTGGGGTAGGGCGAGGCCCAGAGCGCGTGCGCGTAGTCTTCGGTCTGCGGCGAATAGACGTAGCGGTTTTGCCGCAGCTCATCCATGGTCGACAAGAGAGACGCGCGCGCCTCGACGGTGAAGGCCGGTCCGTAGAAGCCTTCGACGATGCCGCGCACGGCCATCGCCGGCCAATCGACGACGGTCGCGGCGGGCACGTAGACTGCGCCGCCGCCGCTGCCGCCCGACGCGTCGCGGCCCAAAATCGCAAAGGCGGCGCCGACGGCATAGCGCTGCCCGCGGGGATCGGCGCCGTAGAGGATCGTCGATGCGCTGGCGCTGTCGAAGGTGGTGACGACGACGTGGCGCTCGACCTGGTCGGTCGCGTTTCGCCAGACCGCGGCCGCTTTGGCGTCACTCAACGTCGGCGCAGCGTCGACGACGCTGAGCCGCCAACTGCAGCCGGCATCGGCGGCCACGACCGGCAGCCCGGCACGCGCCGCGAGCACCGCGACTCGACTTTGCACCAGCGCCGGCGCCGACGCGTCGACACAGACGTTGCCAATCGCCAGCCATGAATCGAGCGCCGAGGTGTAGCGGGCCGGGACCAAGCGTGCCTCGGGAAACAGAAGCAGGATCGTCGCTGGTGGGGTCGAGCTCATCGATGAGCACGCGGCCAGCCCGAGGCTGAGCACGACGAGCAAGGTACGCATCTCGCCAGGCTACCACGCAGCTCCGCGGCCTCACGCCCCGCCGTGCGCCCGCTCACTTTCCGCTACATTACCCACGACCATGACCACGACCGTGCTGGGCGGCCTGTCCGTCGCCGCGTTTCTCACGCGCCACTGGCAGAAAAAACCGCTCCTGGTGCGCGGCGCCATTCCGGGGTTTTCCGGCTTTCTCGATGCCCGGCAGCTGTTCGCCCTCGCGGCGCGCGCTGACGCCGTTTCCCGCCTGGTCATCGAGCGCCCACGTCGCCGACAGCGCTGGGAGCTGCACGAGGGGCCGTTCGCCGACCTGTCGGCGGGTGCGCTACCGGCCTCTCACTGGACCCTCTTGGTCCAAGGCGTTGAGGGGCTCGTCCCGGGTGGCTGGGAGCTGCTCCGCGCCTTTTCGTTTCTGCCCGCGGCGCGGGTCGACGACCTGATGATCAGCTACGCGGCGCCGCACGGATCAGTCGGTGCACACGTCGATCAATACGACGTCTTTTTGCTGCAGGGGCCTGGGCGTCGTCGCTGGCAGATCAGTCGGCAGGCGGACCAGACGGTCGACCCGCGCGCGCCGATCAAGATCTTGTCGCGCTTTTTGGCCGACGACGAATTCATTCTCGATCCCGGCGACCTGCTCTATCTGCCGCCGGGCGTGGCGCATTGGGGCGTGGCCCACGAGGGGCCCTGCTTCACCTATTCGATTGGCTTCGTGGCGCCGTCTCACGATGCCTTGATTCAGAATTTCTTAATCTACCTAGGGCAGAAGCTCGAAGCCACGACCGATCCCGCGGCGCTGTACGAAGATCCGCGGTTGGTCGCGTCGGCCCATCCCTGGCGGCTCGGCGACGACATGGTGCGCTCGGTCGAGTCGCTGCTCGCGACGGTGACTTGGCAACGTTCTGAAGTTGAGGAGTTCTTGGGGCGGCTTTTGACCGGACCCAAGCCGAACGTCGTCTTTGCACCGCCACGGCGGCCACTGTCGCAGGGCGCCTGGGCACGGCGCTTGTCACAACGTGACCGTGGCCGACTTCAGCTCGCGCTGCCTTCGCGGGGGCTCGTGCGCGGCGACGCGATCTTCCTCAACGGCGAGCACCACCGAGTCGATGCCCCTAGTCGCGCCTGGTGCGAGTCGCTGTTCGCGACGCGCGCGCTCGAGCTCCCGATTGCGCTTACCGAGCCACTTATAGAGCTGCTGTACGGGTTTTATCGCGCGGGATATTTGAATGCGTGAGGGCTACCAAGACTTCGGTTAAAACTTGGGGCTCAAAAGAATCATGCTGGGCGCGGGCGAGGCTGCCGGAGCCGGTGCGGCGGCGACGAGCTTGGCGTGCTCGGAGACCTCTTTGAGCTTCGCCAGGCCGTGCTCGAAGTCGCCACCGATCATCTTATCCATGTTCATGAACATGGAAAACGCCTTGCCCATGAAGTTGTTTTTGCCGGTCATCGTCCATACCACCATCGTGCTCTGGCCCGATGGTGTCAGCGCAAACGTGGTGTCGCTGATTCCGGCCCATGGCTTGATAAATTCGAGCTGGACGTCGACCTGCGACGGCGCTTCGGCCTTGAGGATGGTCATGCGCCCTTCGCCGACCTTGTCGTTGCCCTGCCACGCATAGCTCGACCCGACCTGGCCGGCCGGTCCGCTGAACGTGGTCTTCATCGACGGGTCGAGCTTGCCCCACGGCGACCAGGCCTGCCAGGCGGCGAAATCGGCAATCTGTGCATAGACGATGCTCGGCGGCGCCGCGATGACCGTCGAGCGCGAGACGGTATAGCTGTCCGGGCGCGTGGCCACCACACCGGCGAATCCAGCGACGAGCAGAACGAGGATCAAAAGACCGCGTTTGAACATGGGCTCGACATATCACGATCCCCGGTCACTCAATATGAATTGCGCTCGGATTTTGCCGTCGGATCCAGTCGGCGATTTCGCTGATGGCGGTGTTGGTCGGCACCGCGATGCAGCCCGCGGTCCAGTCGATCCAGGTATTGAGGCGACCGGCCCAGACGAAGCCACGCGGTGGTCCGTGCAGCCCGACTGCACCACCCGTATTGCCACGCTTGCGCTGCTCGATGGTCGGATAGCCGATGGGCACGAAGATGCCGAAGTCGTGGGACAGGCGCGGGGCGCCGAGCGGGTAGGTGCCGAGCGGCGTCTTGTCGTCGCCCTCTTGACTCTTGCCGCTGCCGCCGCGGCCGGTGGCCACCAGATACTCTTTGACCAGGCGCCCCTCCTGACACAACCACAGCCGGTCATCGTTGACGTGCACGACGATCGAGGTCGCCCGCGCCGCACACGGATTGGTCGGCGCCTCCGCTGCGGCCGCAGAATGAACCAGAGCGAACAGGGCGAGCGAGAGCCAGCGATTGCCACGCATGAAGGGTCATACGCGCGGCCCGCCGAATAGTTCTCGGTGCGCAGAGGACGCCGCGGCTTGGGGCTTTTGAAGAGTGGAAGGGGGTGGGGCAGGCAGGGTAGAGCGACGCCGCTCCGACTCGCGTCTTGGTGAAGGAGACGGAGCGGCGTTGTTTTCAGATTGCTAGTTCGTCACGAGGTTTATGGCGCAGCCATCGGAATGGACCAGCAGCGGATTGCCGGGGCCGGCATTCGGCCCGCCAATATCGACGTCTTTGTAGCAACCGGTTGAGACATTGACCTTGGCGGTGGTGGGCTTTTGGCAAGAGACAGTGTTCCAGGAGTTGCCTTCGGCGAACAGCGGATCGCTGTTCGCGTAGTTGATGCAGACTCCGCCAAAGGTATTGCCTCGGATCAAATTGTTCCCCGGCGCAACGAGGCTCAATCCGAAGTTGATCGCGCTGTGCAGCGGGGCGGTGGCGCCACCAAGGGTGTAAATATGCACGCCGCTGGCCGAGTTACTGACAAAATCGCTATTCGTGAACGCGGCCGACGCCACGTTGTTGATGTTCACGCCAAAAGCACCGTTCTTAGCGCCGGAATTCGACGAGGCGCTGAAGTAATTGGCGGTCACTTTGCACCCGCTGTCGATTTGCAGACCCGTGTTCGTGTTGAAGTCGGCGCGCACAGTTCGGGAGTAGGCGTCCGATCCGGCTCCGGTAAAGAGTCGCCCCGTGAGCGTCAACGTTCCGTTGATGCAATGGATGCCAGTGTCCGTGTTGTTGCTGAAGTCGGCATGTGTTGCCGAGTACATCGGGTCGCTCACGCTTACGCTCGCGATGGCGCCATTGTCGACCTGCAACCCCACCGTATTCGTCGTGGAATTGGTGTTGTGGCGGATGAGCGCGTTCCCCACCGCGTCGCCGGTACCTTTGTTGACATAGATGCCGCGGGCAAATCCGGTGATTTTTACGTCGTAGATCTGGACTTGCATCGCTGTGCCGGTGTTGCTGACGTAAATGCCGGAGTTGGTCGGCGTGCCCGCGCTCTGCGAGATGTCATAGCCATGTACCCAGCCTGGCCCCGTCTTGGTCAGGAACACGCCGGGATTCCCGGCCGGCACGTTGAACGTCGTGCGCTTGGGATTGACCGTGACGCCGTAGGTGCCGTCGAGCTCGACCCATTGGGGCACGATGCGCGGCCAAATCGCGTCGTCTTTCGCCGGGAAACTGCCAGCCGTATAGATGGTGAATTTGCTGGTCAGGTTTTTGGCCCTCACCTTGGTGAGTGTATTGTCCAGGCTGGTGAACGGGCACTGCTTTGTGCCTTTTCCCGACTTGGGCGATACCGCGTCCGAATCGACATAGTACGCGTTGGCCAGCACCGGATCGCCGCAGGTGACCGGCGTGCAGGTGTTGCTGTCGCAGGTCCAGTTGGTCTTGTCCGGGCAGTCGTTGACCGTGCAGCAGGCCTTATCCTTTGGCGAGCCCGGCTCGCAGGTCGGCGTGCCGGCGATGCTGCAGCATAGGTTGTTCGTGCCACAGGCCGAACCCGGCACGCAGGCCACGATAGCTACGCACATGCCGGTGTTGGTGTCGCACTGTTTGCCCGGACAGTCGCTCGCGCCGGCACAGCTGCGACAAGTGAATGATCCGGAATCGCAGATCAGGCCCGCGCACGTGGTGGAGTCGTGGCAGCCGACATGGCAGGAGCCGCCCGCACAAATGGTGCCCGGGTAGGCCGCGTTACAGGCCACGTCGTCCGTCGTGTCGGTGCACGGAGGACAGGTTTGACTCCTGCACAGGCTCTGCTCGCCCCCGTTGTCGCAGGCCGAGCCCTCCGCGGTGCAGATCGGCGGAATCGCCAGGTCGCCGGCCGCTTGAGCGAGGTCCAGCGGTGGCAGGGCGAAGTCCGGGTCGGACTGCTGCGCCATGTCGCTGCCCGGCGGTTGCAGCAGGTCGACGTTCGAGGTCAAAAGATCGGGGTGAGCCGTCGGGCCCGGCTTGGAACCGCCGCATCCCACCGCTACGAACACTAGGCTCCAGAGCATTACTTTAGGCATCGGTATCCTCCAGTCTGAGGACACCTCGGGAAGCGCCGCGCTGCAACTTATTTTTGGCAGCGGTCAAAGTCTTTCAAGTATCTAAAATTGATTATGATTACGGACCGATTAAGTGGTTACGTCCGAGAAGTAGACTGGGACCGAGCCAGCGGCACGTGTCCAAGATCACCATTCTGAATGGCCGAGGTTATTGGCAGGTCGCGGGCGAAGGCAACTTGCAGGCGCTGCCGACACAGCGCGCCGGGTATTCGCAGTCCGGTCCGTTGGACGTGTTGCAGCTGGCATTGTCTTTCGCCGGAGCGACACAGGTTCCGGAAAAGCAGTTCGCGATATCGATACACACCGTCCGCACGCCGCCGATCAGTCCGCACTGCGGAGCCGCGGTGGTCGCCTGGGCCAGCGCCGCGCAATGGCTGGTGCTGTCGCAGTACAGCCCGCGATCGTTGTCGCATGTCGGATTTGTCGTACCCGTAACGTCGCAGACACTGCCGCTCGACGCGCCTTGCGCCTCGCACTTACCGCCGACGCAGACCAGCTCTTCGCCGCACGGCTTGGCGCTGCTGCACGCGGCGTTGAGCGCGCCATAGAGCTGGCACACATTG
>JBBQIO010000174.1:0-7116 GCA_038325015.1 Polyangia bacterium | reverse complement strand
TTGCCGTCGGGCGAGGGGCGTGCCGGCCCCGAGATCTCGTCGTAGCTCGGCGCAAGCTGCACGATCTGGGCTTGCCATGGAGGCGCCGATCGACGGAGGCCGCGCCACGCCAGAGGTGCAGCAGCGATGCACACGCCGACCAGCAGCGCAGCGACCACGCGACGGCGAATGCGCGGCGTCAGCCAGCGCTTCCGGGCGGAGACGGCATCGCCGCGCTCGAAGGCCAAAAGGTCGTGTGCCAGCGCGGCGGCGCTCGCGTAGCGCCTTGACGGCTGCTTTTCCAAGCAGCGCCAAACAATGGCCTGCAGTGGACGCGGCATGCTTGACGGTGGCAGCGGTGCCGGCTCAGCGGACTCGACGCGCTTGAGGATGGTCAGCACCGAATCGCCGTCGAAGGGCGGCCTGCCGATAAGCAGCTGATAGAGCGTCGCGCCCAGCGCCCACACGTCGGTCGCAGGCCCGATGGCGTCGACGTCGCCGCGCGCCTGTTCCGGCGCCATGTAGTGCGGCGTGCCAACTGCGCCGGCGCTCAACGTTTCGTCGATGCCGCGGGCCAGCCCGAAGTCGGTCACGTAGGGGAGCCAGACGTCGCCATTCCGCTCGAGCAAAATATTCGCCGGCTTCAGATCGCGATGAATGATCCCTTCGCGATGCGCCGCCTCGACGGCCTCGGCGACCGTGCGCGCGATGGCAATTTTTTCGGCCTGACTCAGGCTCGGTGCCGCCTCGCGCAGCGTCGGCCCATCGATGAGCTGCATGGCAATGAACGGCCGCCCGCTGCCCTCGACCACTTCGTACACACGACAGATGCTGGGATGGTTAATGCGCGCCTGCGTGCGCGCTTCTCGCACCAGCTCGTGAGAATGCTGCGCGCCGATGGCATTGAGGAACTTGAGGGCCACCTCGCGACTGAGCTGCTGGTCATACGCGCGATAAACCTGGCCGCCGCCGCCCGAACCCAGAAGGCCCAGGATGCGATAGCGCTCGTGTTCGAGCAGCTCGACCGGCGGAGTCGGCGCTGTCTGCGTCGCCGCCACGTCGCGCAGCAAATCGTCGAACGGATCGCTGGGCGGCGGCCGATCCGGCCGCGCCGGCCGCGTCGCCCCCAGGGGATCAGACTCCTTCTCGTTGCTCACGCGGGGACCAGACCACGCTCGACGGCCAGCGAGCGCAGTCGCTCCTTGATTCGTTCGAAGCGCTTGCGGAGCGAGGCTTCGTTCGCGCCGTCGTCCTGCACCTCGGCGATCTCCTGCCACGACAGCCCGCGATCGAGACGCAAGATGAGCAGCGACTGCTCCGCCGGTTCGAGCGCCGCGCGCAGCTCGGCCAGGTGCGCCTTGTTGGCGGTAAGCAGGTGGGGCGCCGTCAGGGAGCGCACCTCCATCGCCAGCTTCTCGACGTGATCGTCGGCCAAGGGGACGCCCCGCCGTCGTTGCGGATCCTCGACGACGCGCAGCCCAGCGTGCCAAGCGACCGTGTAGGCCCACGCTTTGAATGTCGTCTTGCGGGCATAGGTTGCGATCCCGGCCCACAGGTTTTCGCAAAATCGCGAGAACGCCTCGTTGCCATCCTCGCTGCTGCGCAGGACGGCATGCAGGTAGGTCAGGATCTGCGGCCCATAGCCGCGCAGCGCGACCGTCACAGCCATGCGGGTGTCCCCACTCGACAGGAGGCTTTCGATGCGCGCTTCCAGGGCATTTTCGTCCCGCATGCGCGCAGCATAACGCGGCTGGCCAGGTGCCAGCGCGTCACATCTTCGGCGAGCTCGCTAGAAGTTACAGGGACCCACTCAACCGGGGACGTGACTGCAAATGAGCTCCTTCGATTTTGCGCCTACACCACAAGCATCGTTCGCATCGTCATTTTCACCTGCGGCCGAGCCAGAGCTCGTCCGCCCCAGCAACGACGAGCGACTAATCGACGCCGACTGGGGCCAGGCGGGCGGGCCGCTGCTCGACGATGCGGCGATGGCCAAAGCGAACCGCATCTTTGGCGTTGGCGGCCCGAGCGCTCCGCCGTCCGGCGCCGATGTCGATCGCCAGGTCGCGGAGGCCCAGTCGTTGACTACGCTGGGTTACGGGGACGCAGCACTTGCAGGGGTTCCGGCCGACATGCGCGCCGAGGTCGCCGCGCGGGTGGCCAAAGAGGCGCCTGCCGAGGGCGCAGAGAAAAAGGAGGAAGGCTTCAATCCCCTCGAGGCCCTGGAGGGGTTCTATTCACGCCTCGGTGACGCCGGCGACATAGCCCACAAGTTGGCTCCCAAGTCCGAACTGGGGATGGGGGCGTCGTTCCTCTCGGGCACATTCGACATGATTAGCGGTGCCACAGCCATGAAAGAGGGCAACTACGCTCAGGGCGGCATCAAAATGGGCAAGGGTGCGGTGTCGACCGCAGGGACCGTCGCCGACGTGGTGGGGAACGAAGGGGTAAGCAAGGTCGCCGGCAAGCTCGGCCCGGCTTTCGACGTCGCGAGCTCAGCCTATAAATTCGCGCACGGCGACACGCAGGGCGGCATCGAAGACGGGGTGAGCGGCGTCCTCGGGGCCGTGCCTGGCGCCGGTGCGCCGGTGGCGGCCGCCTTTAAGGGCGGGCTCGGGCTTGGGCACAGGCTAGACGACGTTGGCGCGGAGCGGAACTACTTTGGCCAGAATCAGTCGATTCACGAGGCGGCGGCCGCCACCGGCCAAGGGGCCGAAGACTGGCTCGCCGACCACGGCGCAGGCCATACACTCAGCGTCGTCGGCGGCGGCGTGACGACCCTCGCTGCAACGGTCGCCGATACGGCCTACGTCGGGGCTGAGCTGGCGACCGGCACCCCCAGCGGCCACAACCTTGAGGAGTGGGCCGAGCAGCAAAAGGTGGCCGAAGAGCATCGCGTCGCCTTCTTCGAGAAGAATCGCGAGACCATGAAGACGACCAACCCCGAGCTGTATAAGACGGCGAATGCGCAATACGGGGCCCGGGCCGATTTGGACGCCGACAACAACGCCAAAATGGCCACGCTCGACAAGAACGACCCGCAAACTGCGGCCATGATCCGCCAGTTCTCGCACTACGCCGAGTAAGACCGCCCCCCCTAAACAGGAAAATAAAATGCGTAAGACCACGGCTTATACCGTCGGCCTGCTCGTCGTTTGCCGAGCGGCGCTGGCATTTGCGAGCGCACCGATTGCGGTCAAGAACAGCAACTTGATTTTCTCGAAACCAACCTATCTGCCGGCGACTCCGGCGGATCCCTACACGCAAACCTTCGTCAACAACCTCGACACGCTTCAGTCCCTCTCTCTATATATCAGCGGACCAGGCTGCGCGAACGACAACGTAATTGTCCAGTTCTACGATGGCTGTCGCAATAATTTTCTCGGCACCGGCAGCGGGCCGATCAACACGAGCACGCTGCAGGCGGGTCAAACACGTCTGGTGACCATTCCGATCTTGCCGCCCAATGGCATCGCAATGGCCTATGGGAAATATTATTCCGTCGACGTCTCGACGAAATGCGCCAAGGTGGTCACCAATACCGACGAATATAATATGGGTATTGGGATGACCCCCGAAACTGGCGAGGGGTTCCACGGACAGTGGGGTACGGAGACCACATATCCGCTCAAGAAACAGGACCTGATGTTCGAGCTGGATGGCACGACGACCATCGCGAAGGCGGTTGATCCGAACCCGACTACCAATGTTGCTTGTTCGAACCCCGCAGGCTCATGGGCGAGTCAATGCCTACCGGTTTATCCGGAGAACGGTGTCGGTGGTGCGCGCAATTATCTCAACGTGTTGATCCGTGAGTCTCACAAGGACATGGGTTGGCCGACCGCGAGCGATAATTCGTTTTGGCTCGACTATACGTACAACAGCTCGCCGCCAGGAACGGTCAATTCGATCCTCATTCCTGAAATCAAGTTGGCCCTGGACCAAACTCTCGGTGGAAACCAACCAGCCCTTCGGCAAACTGCGCCCTGGAGCACCTTGTGGGGAGCCGGCGCAAATCCGGCCAAGATGAATTTTTATGTGTCGGTACAGGACCCGCGCCGCGATCCCTTCGGCACGCGGGGCGTCACCAATTGCGCAAATATCGACCTATATATCGACCTGCAGGACGATCCCGGGATGCACTTGGGCCCGGCCGGGGCCTCGTTTGGCGCCCGCGCGTTCTTCGAGGCTTTTGTCTGGCGGGCCGGTGCAAACCTGGCTGGCTGGGGCGACACGGGGGAGAGCACCGGCGGCTCGGAGCGCGAGCTGTTTTTACGCGAGCCCTTCGGAAGCATGGGCTTGGGGGATGAGTTCTTCTGCGCGCCGATTGCCGGGAGTACCTGCACGCCTTCGACGTCCCCGCCCTTTTATTCTTTGAACACCGCCCCGCCCGGTTGCGACGATCCGACGAGCTCGAACTGGTGCGCATCGCATCACCCCGTCAGCTGGCTGGTCGCCATGTCGCAAAGCAATCCCCGCGACTGGGCCAACGGCTGCTGGAGCTCGACGGTCAGCCAAACGCAGTGTTTGGCCAACCCCAACTGCATGTGGATTCAGGGTCTGCCGAACGTCTCCTATTATGCCCCCTACACCTGCATTCCGAGCACGATTGGCGAGTACGATATCGGGATCGATTGCGGCGGCGCCGCTTGCTATCTCGGAGGTGGATCGTTGCTCAGCTCGCCGATTATAACGGTCAACGCGGGGCAGCCAGGCGACCTCATCATGCAAGAAGGCAACGAGCAGCGTTTCGTGCTGACCAACGGCATTTGGAGCGCAGAGCAGACTCTCGGCGAACCTGGATACGGCCCGCTGCTGCCGCAAATGACGCTTCTTTTAGAGTGCCTCTTCCCGACGGATTGCGCGAGGTACGATCAGGTCGCGTGTGACGACTTCGTCGCCAAGTGGGACGGCGGTTGGTACGGTGAGCCGCCGTCGACGAGAAATCCCAACAACACGTCGTTCATGCAGGCTGGCTTGGCGTGTGTCAACGGCATCTCGAAGCGTCGCTAAACCGGCTACAGGAAACGTCGGTGTGGTGTTCTGCAATTTCGCCGGATCGTTGAGCGAACGGATCAGGCCGGACGCGCAACGTACATCCGCATGTTGGCGCAGGACTCACGCATCAGGCGCACCAGCGGACCCAGGAGCGGCGTCGCCGGATCCTCGCGGACGAATGCGCGGCGCAACAGGCCCACCGGCGGCGGCTCGCTGCGTGGTGCTGCAGCCGGCCGGGTCGGCTGTGGCTCACTGTGAACCATGACTGCACGGTTCGGCGCGGCCCGCCCACGCTGCTTGAGCTTGACCAAAAGATCGATCAGCTGCGGCACGCGCGGCAGCTCGGTCAACCCCCAGACGACCGAATACCCGAGCGTGCGCTCGACGGTGAAGCCGGCAGTCCGGAGCCGCGCGCGAAACTCCTCTTCGGTGAAGGCGTACTGAAAAAACGTCCCGCCCGCGGGCGCCGCTTCGCTCTCGGTGCGCGCGACGCGCTTGACCAGATGGTCGGCGTCGACCGGCGCCTCTCCACGGTGCAGCAGCTTACGCAGCGGCGAATGGTCGGGCACCGAGCACAAAAAGTAGCCGTCGGCGGCCAGCACGCGTCGCGCTTCGTCGAGCGCCGGCTCGGGGCCGCCTTCGAAATGCTCGACCACGCCGCCCGAGTAGTAGGTATGCACCTGGCCGTCGGCGAACGGCAGCGCCAGGATGTTCCCGAGCCGGACATCGAGCTCGGGGGCCACGCGCTTGACCGATTCCACCGTGTGCTCGGCGAAGTCGATGCCGACGCTGGGTTGGCCGCGCACCGAAAAATAATTCACCCATTGCGCCTGCCCGCACCCGCCCTCGAGAAACAGCCGATCGCGCCGGACCGTCTCCTGCAGCAAAGGAAACAGCGGGTCGTTTTCACAGACCGCGGGATCGAACAGCACGCGCACGAGCTGATCCTCGTCCCAGCTGTGGTCCCAGAACGCGGGCGAGTTGCCGGCGTCGCTGCTGCTGCCGTTGTACATCTTGAGCATGGCGCCTTTTTACACCACGGCGCCGATCACTCGCTAGCTGCCGACCAGCTCCTTGGGCGCCGCAGTCAGCGATGCTGATCGATGAGGATGGAATTGCCATCCGGGTCCACCACTACAAACGAGGCCGGCCCCGTGCTGTCCGGATCCGCGGTGGTCGCGAGCGTCACTCCTTGGGCTGAAAGCTCGCGCTGCAGCTGCCGGACGTCGGTGAAGGGATCGATCGGCTGCGCCGAATCGTCCCACCCCGGATTGAACGTGAGCATGTTGCGCGGGAACATTCCCTGGAAGAGGCCGATGGTGGCGCTGCCGTTCTTGAGAATGAGCCAGCCGCTTTCAGCCTGGCCGCCGAACGCGCTGAAGCCCAACTTTTCATAAAAGGTTCGTGAGGCGGGCAGGTCTTTGACGGCCAGGCTGACGGAGAACGTACCGAGGGTCGTTGAGTGTCGTGTCATGATGAGGACACTACGGCGGGGCTGGGAGTGCGACTTGCCAAATCTTGCGAAAGTCGACTACGTCGCCCGCATCAACCGCGCGCTCGACCACGTGGTGCGCAACCTCGCCGAGCCACTCAAGCTCGATGACGTTGCTCGTGTGGCCTGCTTCTCCCCCTTTCACTTTCACCGCATTTTCCGCTCCTTGGTCGGCGAAACGCTGGCTCAGTTCACCCGACGCGTGCGGCTCGAACGAGCACTATTCCTCTTGTCGCATCGGCCGAAGAGCAAGCTCACCGATGTCGCGTTGGCCTGCGGATTCTCGTCGAGCTCCGACTTCTCGCGCGCCTTTTCCAACCAGTTCGGCGTGCCGCCGCGACGATTCGATCTGTCCGCTTTTCGTGACCAGCGGCGAGCGTCGTTGGAGGCGGCGACCGCTGCGCCCGATCAGCTCCACCGGTTGCAGCGCCTGCCGCAGGGCGAAAACCCCGATGGCTTTGGCGTGCGCTTACGCGAGCTACCGGCCCGACGCGTCGCCTACCTCGTGGTGCGTTGGGACGACGGCGTGGCCAGCGCTGCGCAACGCCTACAGGACTGGGCGCGCCGGCGCGGTCTCGCGGATGGACAGTGGCTGGGCTATCAGTGGGAGGATCCGGAGATCGTCCCGCTCGAGCAGTGCCGCTACC
>JBBQIO010000173.1:0-7155 GCA_038325015.1 Polyangia bacterium | reverse complement strand
GAAACCACACCCAGCGTTCGGCCGCCAAAGCGCCTCCGTCACCGTCGAGTGGCACCAAGCCATCGAACAAAAGTCCGGCGCTCTTGCCGGGTGCCAAAAATTCCCAGGCGATCCAGATGCGGCTGGGCGCCAACCACTTGGACACCCTGGCGTAGCCGCCCGGAAGGGTGCGTGCCCGCGCGTGGCCACTCCGCAGATCTTCAGTCGAGGCCAGCCCACGCACCTCGACGCGGGTCTGCTCGGGGCGCACCGGCGACTGCATCGGCTGCTCCCACAGCTGCGCCTCGTAATCCCGGCGGGCAACGGCGATTGCGGCGCCGACAAACGCAACGTCGTAGTCGGCTGGCGCGGGACGAAGGCCGCGCCAATGGCTCTCGAGCCGCGGTTGCTCGGCGGGATCGACGAAGCGCTGCACGAAGCGTTGGGCTCGCAAAAGATGAAGTGCGGCCTCGGCGTCCTGCATCAGCGCTGAGCTCATCGAGCGGACAACGCCGTTGACAGCTCGTCAAGATGCTGCGCCAGGGTGCGCGCCTCGGGCTGCTCCCGCCACACCACCAGCGCGCCTTTGTCCACCGCCTTGGCCAACCGCACGGTCGAGCCCGGGGCTGCGGCAAAGCCCGCCAGCCAGGCGTCATTCGGCGCCGGCTCCCAATAGGCCGCCACGCACGGCAACGTCACCGGCACCATCATGCGATTGACCAGGTACCGCTCGCCGAACCAATCGCCCAACACGATGGTGACCGGCCGCCCGTTGGGCAGGCTCCCGACGTAGCTCTGCTTGGCGACGAAATAGCGCTCTGCCTGACCGTCGACGCGCGCGCACGGATTGGCGTTGGCCAGCGCGAACCCCCGCTCGGTGAGGAGCGCCGTCGCCGCCGTCGCATGACCGGAGCGATAGCGCTGCGCCAGATATTTGATCGGCCAAACCACGACGCCGATGACGACGGCGATGAACACGGCCAGTCCGCCGACCAGCACAACGCCGCGTACCGCCCGCGGCAAGTCATGAAAGCTCAAAACGGCCCCGTCGCAAGCGTCAAACTTAGCAAAAAAAAAATCGTAAAAGTGCCTCTCCATATCCGATAGCGAGCGACGGTGATTGGGCCCCAAACGCAATCAATGCGACGATGGCGGAGGTGGCGACCGGCAAACCGAGCATCTGGCGGGATCCGCGCATTCGCGCCTGGCTCATCTACGACGCCAGCCTGGGGCCGTTCAACGCGTTCTTCTGCACCATCGTCTTTTCCAGCTATTTCGGCGAAGAGCTGGTGCGCAATCCGGCCCGCACCGACGAGCTTTGGGGCATGGCGAACTCGCTGGCCGCATGCTTCGTCGGGTTGAGCTCGCTCTTTTTAGGCCCGCTGATTGACCGGCGCGGCTGGCGACGCGGCTTCTTCCGCTATACCGCACTGGCGTGGATGACGCTGGCCGTGCTCGCGCTGGTGCCGACCCATCCCATACCCGCGCTGCTTTTTTACGTTTTCGCTCTGGTGCACAACCAGTGGAACAGCATTCCCTACAACGCCTACTTGAACGACCTGGCGCCGCTGCCCGAACGCGGTCGATTGTCGGGCATCGGCTGGAGCATGGGCTACGCGTGGAACCTGGTGTTGATGGGGGTCGCGGCGCTCATTCTGATGCTGCACTGGCCCGCCGATACCAGCGCGCGGCTCACCCTGGCCCTCGTCTGTCTGTCGAGCTTCCTCCTCTTTTTGCCCGCCGCCCGTCACATGCCAGTAGTGGCGCCGACGCGCAGTCAGCCGCTGCGCGAGCTGGCCAAAGGGTCGGTGCTGATCTTTCTCTTCGCCGCCGCGATCTACATGGACGGCGTCGCGACGTTCATCGACTTCGCCGGGCTGTATGCGCGCCAGAGCATGCACCTGAGCTACTTCGATCTGATCGTTCTGTTTCTCGTGCTGGAGATTTTTGCCGTCGCTGGCGCGCTGGCTTCCAGTGTGCTGGGGGACCGTTTCGGCGATCGCCTGGGCATCCTTGGCGCGCTCGTGGCCTTTGTCTTTGTCTCGATCTGCATGCGCTACGTGCACGAGCGCACGACCTACTATGCGCTGTGCGCGCTCGGCGGTGTCGGCCTCGGGCTGATTGGCGCCGGCTCGCGCGCGCTCCTGTCGCGCATCTTACCCGCCGACCGACTATCGGCGGGGTATGCCCTGTTCGCGGTTTCGATGCGCGCCGGTGCGCTGGTCGGGCCGTGGCTGTTCGGCTGGGTCTCGGCGCACTACGGGCAGCGGCTGGCGTCGTTCACCACCGTGCCCTTTTTCGTCGTCGGCGGCCTCTTGCTGTTGAAAGTAAAGCCGACGCCGATCGCTATACGGGAGTGATGGAGCGTTTTTTCGGCCACTTTTTCCAGCGCTCGCCGCGCGCCGCCTCCAGCCGACGCACCAACTCCGAGCGGAGCTGCGCGCCGGGAATGATCGCGTCGATGTGCAGGTCGGCGGCCAGCTTGTAGATGTCGACGTCTTGCCGGTATTGCTCGCGCAGCTCGGCCACGTAGGCCGTCCGCTCGGCCTCCGGCTTTTCCTGTATTTTATTGTAATACACGGCATTGACCGCCGCCTCGGGCCCCATCACCGCGATCGACGCCTGCGGCAACGCCAGAGTCGCGGTCGGCTCGAAGCCAGGACCGCTCATCGCGTACAGCCCAGCGCCGTAGGCCTTGCGCAAAACGACGCAAAAACGCGGCACCGTGGCCTCGGACATCGCCGACAGCATCTTGGCGCCGTGGCGAATGATCCCCTGCCGCTCGACGGCTTTGCCGATCATGAAGCCGGGCACGTCGGCTAAAAACAGCAGCGGAATATCGAATGCGTCGCACAGCCAGATGAAGCGCGCCGCCTTGTCGGCCGAGTCGACGAACAGCACGCCGCCCTTCCACTTGGGCTGATTGGCCACCACGCCGATGACCTGACCGTCGAGACGCCCGAGGCCGGTCACGATCTCGCGCGCGAACAGCTTTTTGATCTCGAAGAAGCTGCCCTCGTCGACCAGCGTGTCGATCACCTCTTTGACGTCGAAGGCCTGGTTGTGATTGACCGGCATGATCGCTTCGATGGCGCGGCCGACTTTGGCCGGTCTCGCCTCACTGACCGGCGCCGGCAGCCCCGCGCGCGACGGCAAATAGGACAGATAGCGCCGTGCAGCTTCAATGCACTCGGCTTCGCTCTTGGCCAAAAGATCGCCGCAGCCGGAGACCTCGCAATGCATGCGCGCGCCGCCCAGCTCGTCGAGCGTGATCTTTTCGCCGATCACCATCTCGGCCATGCGCGGCGACCCGAGGTACATCGACGCATTCTTGTCGACCATGAACACGACGTCGCAAAACGCCGGAATGTAGGCGCCACCCGCGGCCGACGGTCCGAACAAAAGACACAGCTGCGGAATCGCGCCCGACAGCGCGACCTGATTGTGAAAAATGCGCCCGGCGTGGCGCCGGCCGGGAAACATGTCGAGCTGGTCTGTGATACGAGCGCCGGCCGAGTCGACCAGGTAGACGAGCGGCACGCCGAGCCGCCCGGCCTGCTCCTGGATGCGGATGATCTTTTCTACCGTGCGCGCGCCCCACGACCCGGCCTTGACGGTCGAGTCGTTGGCCATCACAGCGATGGTGCGACCGCCGATTTTGCCGAGGCCGGTGATGACCCCGTCGGCCGGGAGGTCGCCGGCCAGGGCGTTGGCCAAGAGGCCATCCTCGACGAAATCGCGCCCTTCATTGTCGAACAGGAGCGCCAGCCGCTGGCGGGCGAACAACTTGCCCTCGTCGGCGTTTTTCTGGTGGTACTTGGCGGCGCCGCCGGCAAGAACGGTGACGGTGCGACGGGCGAGCTCGTCGGTCGGATCGGACGTGGACATGGGGCGCACTAAAGCCGCGCTTGGAGCGGAGGTCAACGCTTCTTGACGACCGGTTTTTTCTTGGCCGCCTTTTCCTTGGCCGGCTTCGTCTTGGCCGGCTTGCCCTTGGCTGCCACCACCACCGGCGCTTCGGCCTCATAGCTGACCTTGACCACCGTCAGTTCGCGCTCCCCGGCGTGCCAGCGCACCGTCACGGCATCGTCGACGCGCTTGCCCAGGAGCGCTCGCCCCGTCGGAGAGCGCCAGCTGATCCGGCCGCGCTCGGCCTCCACTTCGTCGACTCCGACGATGCGGTAGGCGTGCGTTTCGCCCTGGTCGTCCTCGACCTCGACCGTCGCGCCAAAAAACACGCGACCCGGCTGCGCGTTCTCCGGCCCGACGACGGTCGCGGTATCGAGCCGCCGCTGCAAAAATCCCATCCGGCGATCGATCTCGCGCAGCCGTTTTTTGCCGTAGATATAGGCTGCGTTCTCCGACCGATCGCCCTCGGCCGCAGCATCGGACACCTCGCGACAAACCTTGGGCCGCTCGACGCCGGCCAGATGCACGAGCTCATCGGCGAGCCGGCGGTAGCCGCCGGGCGTCATGTAGTTCTTGTCGGATCGCTCCGACTTCTCGTCGGCTGGATCGTCGGCCGGATCGGCCATGCAGCTAGCTGCGCAGCAGCTCGTCGTCCGGCGAGCAGGTCATGACCAGCTCACAGCCGTCGGAGCTCCACGCTTCGCGATGGACCGATCCGGCCGGAGCGATCAAGACGTCGCCCATCTTGAGCCGCGTTCCGTCGATGACCAGCGAGCCGCGCGCCACGTAAGTGACCTCGGGGCCGGCGTGGCGATGCGCCAAAATGCGACCACCGGGGGTCAGCCGCGCCAGCTGTACCAGACGGCCATTTTCGGTGTGCAGATCGAGCACGGAAAGCCCGGAGCCCACGTCGCGCCATTTGCGCTCATCGGCACCGAATACCTCTTGTCCCTGGGAAAGCTTCTCGGCCATGCGGCGCAGACTAACACGAAGGGGTTACGCGGCGATGCGGTTGGTGCGCCGCCACTGTTCGAGCACCATGAGGGTCCACAGGCGCTGCCGATGATCAACCAGACCGCGCTGGTGCTCGTCGAGAAGTCGCTCGACTTCGGAGCGGCGAAAACGCCCGGACGCGACGAGGCTATCGCCGTCGGTGGTGAGGGCGCGGCACTTTTCGGCCAGCGGGCCGCGCAGCCAGCGGCCGACCGGCATGCCGAACCCCTTTTTCTTGCGGTGCACAATATCGTGCGGCAAGAGCCGCTCGCCGACCCGCTTCAAAAGATATTTTCCGTCCAAACCGCGCAGCTTCCACTGCATCGGCAAGCGCGCGGCGAATTCGGCCACCTCGGTATCGAGCAGCGGGGCGCGCACTTCGAGCGACGCCGCCATGCTGGCCCGGTCGACCTTGGCCAGGACGGCATGGGCCATGTACAGCCGCACGTCCTGACCCATCACGCGCTCGAGGTGGGTGTTGCCGGCACGTGCATACGCGGCGCGTACGGCGAGATACGGATCGGCGGCCGGACGACCGCGCAGCCGAGCGATTCCGTCGAGCGTATCGGCGCCCATCCAGACGGCGTTGCGCACGTCGAGCGGCGCGTCCAGTCCGGCGAGCAGCTTCTTGAGCTTGAAGTCGAAGCTGAAATTGTCGTGCGACACGGGCAGGAGCTGCGCGGCGCGCCGCAACAGAGGCGACCAGCGACCGAGCGAACCGAAGCGCTCGGCCCAGCCCGCCAGGCGATGCGCGACGTAGGTCGGATAACCACCGAACAGCTCGTCGCCGCCGTCGCCGCCGAGCGCGACGGTGACCTCGGTGCGCGCAAAGCGCGACAACAGATAGGTCGGCACGATCGACGCGTCACCGATGGGCTCGTCCAAAATGTCGCCCAGCTGATCGACGATCCCGAGCGTGTCGGCCTCGGTCAGCTCGGCCTCGTGGTGCTCGGAGCCAATGTGCGCAGCCACGCGACGCGCAAAGCGACTCTCGTCGAACGACGGATCGGCAAAGGCCACCGAAAAGGTGCGAATTTTTTGGTGGCGCGACGCCAACGCCGCCACGGTCGACGAATCGAGCCCGCCCGACAGGAACACACCGACAGGAACGTCGGCCACCATGCGCTTTTGCACGGCGCCATCGAGGAGCCGCTCGAGCTCGTCGGCGGCGTCGACCTCGCTCACACCGGCTTGACGTTTTCCGTCGACGAATAGCTCCCAGTAGCGCTCGACGTCGCACTGCCCGGTCGCGGGATCGAAGGTCAGCCACGAGCCGGCGGCGAGCTTCTTGATGCCCTGGCAGAGCGCCCGCGGCGCGACCACGTATTCGAGCGCCAGGTACTCGTCGAGCGCATCGTCGTCGATCGCCCGCGGCACAAAGGGGTGCGCCAGGAGCGCGCTCAGCGTCGACGCAAAATAGAAGCGCCGGCCCTCTTGGTAGTAATAGAGCGGCTTTTTGCCAAAGCGATCGCGCGCCAGCACTAGCCGTTGCCGCGCGCGATCCCACAGCGCATAGGCGAACATGCCGTCGAGGAGCGGCACCGCCCGGTCGCCGTGCTCGGCATGCAGCGCGAGCAGCACCTCGGTATCCGAGCGCGTGGAAAATCGCTGACCGACCTTTTCCAGCTCGGCGCGGAGCTGCGCGAAGTTGTAGATCTCGCCGTTGAAGGTGACCACCAGCTCGCCGCGCTGCATCGGCTGCGCACCGCCGGCCAGGTCGAGGATCGAAAGCCGCCGGTGCCCGAGGTGGACCGGGCCGTCGACGAAAAAGCCCTCACCGTCGGGGCCCCGCAGCTGCATGCGCGCGGTCATCGCCCGGAGCGAGTCGCCCGCATCACCGCGTGGGTCAATGAATCCGGCGATCCCGCACATGATTGAAGACGGTTTACGTCGCCGCGCCGGCTGACAAACGGAGCGACGCCGCCGCTACTCCGCCCTCGAAGACCTCGCGAACGACGTAGGTCGGCCGCGCCGACGACTCGTGGTAGGTGCGCATCGTGACCTCGGCCAAAAGGCCCATCAAGATCGACAGGCAGCCGATCAAGAAGAACATCACGCACAAAAGCGGTAGCGGCGTCTCGACGAACGGCTTGTTGCCGAAGAGCTTGAACCACACCGCCAGGCCGAAGGTGGTGATCGACAGGGCGATATTGGCCAATCCGAATTTGCCGAACACGTGCATCGGCTTGGTGCCGTACTTCCACAGAAACTGCACCAGCAGAAGATCGAGCATCACATTGGGCACGCGCCCGAGCCCGTATTTGGTGACGCCGT